>NZ_JBIVYG010000013.1:0-171582 GCF_044769685.1 Agrobacterium sp. NPDC090283
CAACTGTTCAGGTTGGGATTATCAAGAGCGGGCGGAGGCCAAAGCCAGCAAACGGTCTCAATCGACCAGGACCCCGACGGCCTTCCGCCCGCAACTCTTATAACACAAGTGCAATACACAGGACCCCGGATCAAGTCCGGGGTGACGGAGTACGGTTTCCGTTCACGCCGAATGTAGCAGGCGGGCTCTGCCACCAAACAAATCGGGCAGGCTTTGCATCAAACTAAAAAAGCGCCGTTTCCGGCGCTTTTCTCGAGGTTTTCATAATCAGATCGACGCGGCCCGCGCCTTCGCCGTCACGGCAAATGCCTTCTGCACATAGCTGTCACGATCATAGACATCGTCGAAGAACTGCACCTTGCCGTCCTTGTCCGGCCAGGCCGTAAAATAAGCGACATAGACCGGAACCTTCTCCGGCACCTGCACGGCGCGGTTCTTGCCGGAAGCGATCTGCTCGCCCACCTTGTCGACGCTGGTGCCGAGAACGGCAGCCGCCATGCGGCGCGGATCGACGAGGCGGATACAGCCATGGCTCAGCGCCCGCATGTCGCGGTTGAAGAAGCTCTTGGCCGGCGTGTCATGCATGTAGATGGCATGTGCATTGGGGAACAGGATTTTCAGGTCGCCCAGCGCATTGTCGCTGCTCGGCGGCTGACGCACGGAAATGGAATTGGTAGAGCCATACCAGTTGACGCTGGTGGAGGAGACCGCACGGCCGCCCACCTGCACTTCGTAACCCAGCCGGTCGAGATAGGACGGATCGCGGCGCAGCTTCGGCAGCATCTCGTTGACGATGATCGACTGCGGCACACCCCAATAGGGATTGAACTCGACGGTCTGGATTTCGTCCTGGAAAAAATAGGTCTGGTTGGCCTTGGAGCCGACGACCACCTTCATGCCGAACTGTTCCACGCCGTCATTGTGGTAATAGGCCATGAACGCCGGCTGGTTGATGAAGACGTAACGCTGGCCGAGATCGGCCGGCAGCCAGCGGATCTGCTCCATGGCCACCTGCACCTTGGCGACCTTCGCATCGTTGCTTTCGCCGACCATGGCGCGCACGGTGGCGCGGCCAATCACACCATCGGGCTTCAGGCCGTTCTCGCTCTGGAAGGCCTTTACGAGATCGACGAGATCGGGCGTATAATCCGGGGTCTGCTGGTAGGCGGAAATGATCGCCGCATGCTCGGCCCTGAAGGCCGGCGACGCGCGATGTTCGATCGCCTTGACGACATTGGCCATCTCGGCGCTGCTGTTGCCGGGTTTCAGCACCAGGTCGGCGGGCACACGGACGGTGTGAGCCGCATCGCCCTCACCGCGCAGGCGGGCAAGTTCCGCCTTCAGCGCAAGATATTCGGCGCTCGATGGTTCGCGGC
Organism: Agrobacterium sp. NPDC090283; assembly: GCF_044769685.1. Lineage (NCBI taxonomy): Bacteria > Pseudomonadati > Pseudomonadota > Alphaproteobacteria > Hyphomicrobiales > Rhizobiaceae > Agrobacterium > Agrobacterium sp. NPDC090283. The sequence goes on from NZ_JBIVYG010000013.1 coordinate 1,377, forward strand.
TGCGCAGATAGGCGGCGACATCGGGGCTCAGGCCCGCAAGCTTCAGCACGGGTGCGAGGTTGACCGTTTTGCGCTTGAAATCGTGATAGCCGGAGAGCCGGTTCGGATCGACACGGCCACGGGCCGTGTCCTGCACATAGGCGAGAACCTTGGCGGAAAGCGCCAGCTCGAACTGCATCTGCGCCCGCTGATAGGCGTCGGACACGGGCGCCGAGGCCGTTTCCACCGGCGTGCCGGTTGCGGCCGTGCTTGACGCATTGCTGATGCTGGCGGTCACATCCTTTGCCGGCGCGGAAATGCTGTAATCGGCCGGATCGAGGCCGCTTTCGCCGACCGTCTCCAGAAAGGCGATGACGGCATTGGCGCGCGCGGTCAGCTCGCCTTCCGAAACCCAGAGCGTCTTGCCGCCGGCGCCGTAATAGGCCTCCAGTGCCTTGGCGATTTCAGGCGTGGCGCTGAATTTCAGATTGGCGAGACCTTCAGGGAAATTCGCCGTGTTCACGAGACGGGAGGCATCCGCCTTGTAATCGTAATAACGCGGGCCGGAAACGCGCGGCAGGGGCTCGGGATCGGATGCATCGGCGCTCGGTCCTGAAACCGACGGCGAGGTAACGATGCCGGCCGGCGGCAATTCACCGCGGTCGCGCGCGATCTTGCCGGGACCGCCGCGCAGGAGGTCCATCAGGGTCACCGCGCCGGCGCTGCCGGGAAGAGCGGTGGAAACGGAAAGACCGAGAGCCAGCACCAGCGCTGCCGATGTTTTTCCAGATGTGACTTGCAATTTGATCCTCGTAGCACCCAGCACCGCCAGCGAAAGGGCGGGCATCAGTTTCATGCCTGTCTAGCCGATCGACGGCCCATTGAAAAGAAAACGCGAAAAGGCCCACAACCGTGCCGAAATGAACCTTATGATACAGCCAAAGCCATAAAAACTTAATTTCCAGAATTGGCGAGAATGGTTAAATTTCTATTTATTTCATTCACTTTGCCTTGCTCCACGACACCGTCCGAACACCAGGAAAAGCCCGGTTTTCCGGCCATTTCGCGCCGTAGTAAAAATGACACGCCGGCGCCTTTTTCTCCCTGCGCCGTGCCGTGCGGCAAAATCGCTTTTATGCGGCGGGAAATATTTGCCTCTGCCGCATTGCAGCGCTTTCATTGCCGGCGCGATGATTCTATATATCGGCCGCGCAAGGCGGGCGAAGGCGCCGTTTTGGCGGAGGAACACGAGTAAAAAGGCAAGATTGATGACAGCCACACGGACGGAAACCGATACATTTGGACCCATTGAAGTTCAGGCCGATCGCTATTGGGGCGCGCAGGCGCAGCGCTCGCTCGGCAACTTCAAGATCGGCTGGGAAAAGCAGCCCGCCTCTGTCGTTCGTGCGCTGGGCATCGTCAAGCAGGCTGCTGCCCGCGCCAACATGGCGCTGGCCGGTCTCGACCCCAAGGTTGGCGACGCCATCATCGCCGCCGCACAGGAAGTCATCGACGGCAAGCTGACCGAGCATTTCCCGCTCGTCGTCTGGCAGACCGGCTCCGGCACCCAGTCCAACATGAATGCCAATGAGGTGATTTCCAACCGCGCCATCGAAATGCTCGGCGGCGAAATGGGCAGCAAGAAGCCCGTTCACCCGAACGACCACGTCAATATGAGCCAGTCCTCGAACGACACCTACCCGACGGCGATGCACATCGCCTGCGTAGAGCAGATCGTTCACCACCTGCTGCCGAGCCTCAAGCACCTGCACAAGGCGCTGGAAGCCAAGGTCAAGCAGTTCGAAAAGATCATCAAGATCGGCCGCACCCACACGCAGGATGCGACGCCGCTGACGCTTGGCCAGGAATTCTCGGGTTACGCCGCGCAGGTGGCGTCTGCCATCGCCAACATCGAAACCACCCTGCCTGCGCTCTCCAAGCTCGCCCAGGGCGGCACGGCCGTCGGCACGGGCCTCAACGCGCCCATCGGCTTCGCCGAAAAGGTCGCGGAAGAAATTTCCAAGATCACCGGCCTTTCCTTCGTCACCGCCCCGAACAAGTTCGAAGCACTCGCCTCACACGATTCCATGGTCTTCTCCCATGGTGCGATCAATGCGGCTGCTGCGGCACTCTTCAAGATCGCCAATGACATCCGCTTCCTCGGTTCCGGCCCGCGCGCCGGTCTCGGCGAATTGTCGCTGCCGGAAAACGAACCCGGCTCGTCGATCATGCCGGGCAAGGTCAACCCCACCCAGTCTGAAGCGCTGACCCAGGTCTGCGCCCACATCTTCGGCAACAATGCAGCACTTTCCTTCGCCGGTTCGCAGGGCCACTTCGAACTCAACGTCTATAACCCGATGATGGCCTATAACTTCCTGCAGTCGGTCCAGCTTCTGGGCGATGCGGCCGTCTCCTTCACCGACAATTGCGTCGTCGGCATCGAGGCCCGCGAAGACAATATCAGGAAGGGCGTCGAGAACTCGCTGATGCTGGTGACGGCGCTGAACGGCAAGCTCGGCTACGACATCTGCGCCAAGATCGCCAAGACAGCGCACAAGAACGGCACGACCCTGCGCGACGAAGCCGTCGGCGGCGGATACCTCACCAATGAGGAATTCGACCAGTATGTGCGCCCGGAGAACATGATCGGGCCGAAGTAAGCCGGTCGGATTTTGATGGAATTGGAAACGGGCCTTCGGGCCCGTTTTTTTGGTCGAGAAACACGCGAACAATACGGCGGAGTGGAAGTCTCGCCCTTTCCTCCGTCATCCTCGGGCTTGACCCGAGGATCCATAACCGCCGAACAGTGGATCCTCGGGTCAAGCCCGAGGATGACGGAGAGGGTGTTTCGGTGAAGGGGAACAGGCCTCTCCACCCCAACAAAAAAGGGCCGCAAAAGCGGCCCTCTTCATCTCATTCAAACCGTCAAACCAGCCGGCTCTGTTCCACCGCCGCTTCGATGAAGCTTGCAAACAGCGGATGCGGATCGAGCGGGCGGCTCTTCAGTTCCGGGTGATACTGAACGCCGATGAACCACGGATGGTCAGGATATTCCACCGTTTCCGGCAGGACACCGTCCGGAGACATGCCGGAGAAGACGAGGCCGCATTCTTCCAGCCGGTCCTTGTAGTCCACGTTCACCTCGTAACGGTGGCGGTGGCGCTCGGAAATATCCGTGGAGCCGTAAATCTCGGCGATCTTGGTGTCTTTCTTCAGCGCCGCCTTGTAGGCGCCGAGACGCATCGTGCCGCCGAGATCGCCCTTGGAGGAACGCTTCTCCAGCTCGTTGCCCTTCACCCATTCGGTCATCAGGCCAACAACAGGCTCGGACGTCGGACCGAATTCGGTCGAGGAGGCATTTTCGATGCCGGCCAGATGACGGGCCGCTTCCACGACCGCCATCTGCATGCCGAAGCAGATGCCGAAATAGGGCACGTTGCGCTCACGCGCGAACTGCGCCGCCATGATCTTGCCTTCCGAACCGCGCTCGCCGAAACCACCAGGCACCAGAATGCCGTTGACCTTTTCGAGATAGGGTGTGGGATCTTCCTTTTCGAAGACCTCGGACTCGATCCATTCCAGCTTGACCTTGACGCGGTTGGCAAAACCGCCGTGATGCAGCGCCTCAATCAGCGACTTGTAGGCATCCTTGAGGCCGGTATATTTGCCGACGATCGCAATCGTCACTTCGCCTTCCGGCGTGCGGATGCGGTTGCAGACCTCTTCCCACTGTTCCAGACGCGGCTTGGGCGCCGGCTCGATACCGAAGGCGGCGAGCACTTCCGAATCGAGGCCTTCCTTGTGATAGGCGATCGGAACGTCATAGATATTCGCCACATCCAGCGCCTGGATGACGGCGGAAGGACGCACGTTGCAGAACAGCGAAAGCTTGCGGCGTTCCGCTTCCGGGATTTCCCGGTCAGCGCGCACCAGCAGAATGTCGGGATGAATGCCGAGCGCCTGCAGTTCCTTCACGGAATGCTGGGTCGGCTTGGTCTTCAATTCGCCAGCTGCCGGAATATAAGGCATCAGCGTCAGGTGAAGATAGATCGCCGTGCCGCGCGGCAGGTCGTTGCCGAGCTGACGGATCGCTTCCATGAACGGCATCGCCTCGATGTCACCCACCGTGCCGCCGATCTCGCAGATGACGAAGTCGTAATCGTCATTGCCTTCGATCACGAAATCCTTGATCTCGTTGGTGACATGCGGAATGACCTGAACCGTTGCGCCGAGATAGTCGCCGCGCCGTTCCTTGTCGATGATGTTCTTGTAGATGCGACCGGTGGTGATGTTGTCGGTCTTGGTGGCCGAACGCCCGGTAAAGCGCTCATAGTGGCCAAGGTCGAGGTCCGTCTCGGCACCGTCATCCGTCACGAACACTTCGCCGTGCTGTGTCGGGCTCATGGTGCCGGGATCAACGTTCAGATAGGGGTCGAGTTTACGAAGCCGCACCCGATAACCACGGGATTGCAACAAAGCTCCGAGTGCTGCCGCGGCGATGCCCTTGCCTAGAGAGGAGACCACGCCGCCTGTGATGAATACATATCGCGCCATGGGATTCACCGGATACCTTTTTACCTCTGATTCCGCCAGCCCAAATTTCATGCTGTTACAAATTCGCTGTTGACGAATGTGTAATTCAACTGGCCGGAATACGAACAAAAGAAAACCGGCAGGCTTTTGGCCTGCCGGAGCGTTAAATCAGAACCGGGCTTATTGACCGGTCGGAACTGCGTTCGGATCGGCGGGCTGCGCCGGGGCCGGAGCGGCCGTGCCGGAAGCGGCCGGAGCCGGGGTCGTCTGAGCCGGTGCGGCTGCACCATTGGTCGGAACGCCATTCTCAGCCGGAGCGGGCGTCGACGGCGTCGCCGCCGGGCCGAGCGTATCGAGAATGCCGTTACCCTGGCCCTGCGTGGCCGGAATACGGTTCAGAATATCGGTCGGGCGCGATTCGTAACGGGTCAGAAGACCGAGGCCGAGCGAGGTCAGGAAGAACAGCGCGGCAAGGATCGCCGTGGTGCGCGTCAGCGCATTGGCCGTTCCGCGCGCGGACATGAAGCCCGAACCGCCGCCGATACCGAGGCCGCCGCCTTCGGAACGCTGGATCAGGACCACGCCGACAAGCGCCAGCACGATCATGAGGTGAATAACAATCAAAACGGTCTGCATGACAATCCATTCCATGCCCCGCGCGGAGCACCATAAAGAAGGTTTTGCGGCTCTTTACATGAGGCGAAGGTTTATTCCAAGCCCCTTTCCCATCCCCATGACAGGAAAGCTCCGATCAAGCCGTCAGTTGCTCGTATGCCGCATAGATGGACAGGAAGTCCGCGGCTTTCAAGCTCGCGCCGCCGATCAGCGCACCGTCGACATTTTCTACGCCCATCAGTTCCAGCGCATTGGCGGGCTTTACCGAGCCGCCATAAAGGATGCGCATGGTCTTGCCAGCATCGCCGAAACGCTTGACGAGTTCGTCGCGCATGAAGGCATGGGCCTCGCGCACATCCTGCGTGGTCGGGGTAAGGCCGGTGCCGATCGCCCAGACGGGTTCATAGGCGATGACGGTGTTTTCGGCGGTCGCCTCATCCGGCAGGGAGCCGGCCAGCTGGCGCTTGAGGATATCGAGCGTCTGGCCCGCCCTGCGCTCATCCGCCGTTTCGCCGATGCAGACGATGGCGATGAGATCGGCCTGATGGGCGGCGGATGCCTTGGCGCGCACCAGGTGATCGGTCTCGGCATGGTCGGTGCGGCGCTCCGAATGGCCAACGATGACATGGGTGCCGAAGCAATCGGCGATCATCTCGGCGGAAATATCGCCGGTATGGGCGCCGGAGGCGTTCTGGTGGCAATCCTGCCCGCCGATCATCAGCGGGCTGTCATCGCAGAGCGCCGTTGCCACGTAGAGCAATGTCGAGGGCGGGCAGATCAGCGCATCCACCTTTTCGGACAGCGCGCCCTTGACGCCCTCTGCCATGGCCTTGATCTGATCGAGCGAGGCACGCGTGCCGTTCATCTTCCAGTTTCCGGCAACAAGCGGTCGAACATTCGGCGTCATGCGTATCCCATTCCCTTTGTCTTGAGGCCGCCCCTGGCGGCACCCCTTCCCTCAGCCGTGGCACGGCCCATAATCGCGACAGAAACACTGCCGGAAATCCCGGGTTATTCCTTTAACCTCAGCCGGCAACAAATGGTACAAAAAAGCGGCCCAAAGGTTCAAAACGACGGGCATTTTCCAAAAAATTGCCGTTACTGCCCCACATGACGGCCTCAGCGGCTCAAAATCCAGTTCAAAACCGCCCGCCAGTCGGTCATGCGCACCGGCGTTCCGTGGCTGCCGGTCTCATACCGCGTGAACCGCGCCGGCTCGCCGGCCTTCAGCAAGGAGCGGAAGATGTTTGCCTGCTGATCCGCCGAATAGACCTTGTCGGCGCTGCCATGGGTGAACCAGACGGGCTTCTTCGCTTTGACAAAAACGCTTTTCGGAAAATCAGGATCGACCGCCCCGCCGAGGATCGCCATACCCTTCAGATTGGCGACAGCAGCCTTGTCGCGGCTGATGCCGTAGCAGATGAAACTGCCCATCGAGGCGCAGGTCAAAATGACAGGCTTGCCGCCCGATTTTTTGGCCGCATCGGCAATCAGCGCTGCGATATCGGCAACGCCGTTCTCATCGAAGGAGCGCACGCTCGGGGCGTAATAGGTGCCGCCATTGGCGACCGCCAGATTTTTCAGCCGGTTGAAATTGCCGCCGAACGTATAGTCGTTCATGCCGAGCCGCCGGTCACCGCCACGCCCGTGGATAAAGATGACCGTGAAAGCCTGCCCGCTTGCCGGCCCGACACGGCCGACCTCAAGCGCCCTGCCCTCGGCGGAAACACTTTCCAGCGCCTGCGCCTTCTTCGGCGCCATATCGACATATTGCCGTTTCACCCGCCGCTCCGGCACCTCGTCGCGGCCGTTGATGTCGCGCATCTCCTGATAGTCGATGACCTCGGAAGCGCCGCCATCGCCGGTGGAAAGCACCATCTGGGCGGAAAACAGCTCATCCTTGAAGGGCCTCAGCGGTCCTTCTGCGGCCGGGGCCGCAACCGGCATCACCGCAACAGTCAGGCTGAAAAGAGTACAAAACGTGAAATGAGCTGTGGACATGCCTTGGCTAACCGTTCATTCGTGGCTGCGAGACTTGCCATCGCAAGGCCGGCAGCGCAATCCTCCTGTTGCGAAACCCTGACACAATCGTGGCATAGGATGCGCCGCGTTTGCCAGATGCGCCGCTTCAAATCGGACGGGAACCGCGTTTGGCGTTATGATTAACGCTGATGGCATAATGATTCGCATGGCGAAATTCTGACACACGCTTTTGAACTTTGGACATGATGGACGACAGCAACGATCTCTTCTCCGGTCTTCCGGCGGCACGAAACAGCGAAACGGAAACGGACGGGGATGCCGCCAAGACACCGGCGACCACGGCCGCCACCGTGCCCGCAAACCTGAATGTGCAGCCGAAACCCGCAGCCGTTGCGGCCGTGACGTCGCCTGCCCCTCCGGCCCCGGTGTCTCCGTCCGGTGATGACTACGGCGCCTCGTCGATCCGCGTGCTCGAAGGGCTGGAGCCGGTGCGCATGCGCCCCGGCATGTATATTGGCGGCACCGATGAAAAGGCGCTGCACCACCTCTTTGCCGAAGTCATCGACAATTCCATGGACGAGGCCGTCGCCGGCCACGCCAATTTCATCGAGGTCCATCTCGATACCGAAGGTTTTTTGACGGTCACCGATAACGGCCGCGGCATCCCGGTGGAAAACCACCCGCAGGTTCCCGGCAAGTCGACGCTCGAAGTCATCATGACCAAGCTGCATGCCGGCGGCAAGTTCGACGGCAAGGCCTATGAGACATCGGGCGGCCTGCACGGCGTCGGTGTGTCCGTGGTCAATGCGCTGTCCGATCTTCTCGAAGTGGAAGTGGCGCGGAACCGCAAGCTTTACCGCCAGCGCTTTTCACGCGGCCTGCCGATTGGTCCGCTGGAAGAGCTGGGTGACGTGCACAATCGCCGCGGCACCCGCGTGCGTTTCCATCCCGATCCGCAGATTTTTGGGGATCACGCCAAGTTCGAACCGGCCCGCATCTTCCGCATGGCCCGCTCCAAGGCCTATCTCTTCGGCGGCGTCGAAATCCGCTGGAGCTGCGATCCCGGCATGGTGCCGGCCGGTGGCGAAATCCCCGAAAAGGCGGTTTTCCATTTCCCCGGCGGCCTGAAGGATTATCTCGCCGCCACGCTCGGCAAGGAATTCACCGTCACCCGCGAGATTTTCTCAGGGCGAACCGAAAAGACCGGCGGCCACGGCGCGCTGGAATGGGCCGTCACCTGGTATGGCGGCGATACGCAGATCCATTCCTATTGCAACACCATTCCGACCCCCGAAGGCGGCACGCATGAGGCGGGCCTGCGCATCGCGCTCACCAAGGGCCTGAAGAACTATGCCGAACTGACGCAGAACAAGCGCGCCAAGGACATCACCACCGACGACGTGATGATCTCCGCCGCCGGCATGCTCTCGGTCTTCATCCGCGAGCCGGAATTCGTCGGCCAGACCAAGGACAAGCTTGCGACTGTCGAGGCCCAGCGCATCGTCGAGAATGCGCTGCGCGATCCCTTCGACCATTATCTCGCCGGCAATCCGGGCGAAGCGGCCAAGCTCCTCGACTGGGTGATCGAGCGCGCCGAAGAGCGTCTGCGCCGCCGCAAGGAAAAGGAAGTCAACCGCAAGACCGCCGTGCGCAAGCTGCGCCTGCCCGGCAAGCTGGCCGATTGCGCCCAGAACACCGCCGAGGGTGCCGAGCTTTTCATCGTCGAGGGCGACTCGGCGGGCGGCTCGGCCAAGCAGGCGCGCAACCGCGCCAATCAGGCCATCCTGCCGCTGCGCGGTAAAATCCTCAACGTCGGCAGCGCCAGCCGCGAAAAACTCTCCGCCAACCAGCAGATCGCCGATCTCATCCAGGCGCTCGGCTGCGGCACGCGGACAAAGTACCGCGAAGAGGATTTGCGGTATGAGCGCATCATCATCATGACCGATGCCGATGTCGACGGCGCCCATATCGCCTCGCTGCTCATCACTTTCTTTTATCAGGAAATGCCGGAGCTCATTCGCGGCAACCATCTCTATCTGGCCGTACCGCCGCTCTATGTCATCCGTCAGGGAGCCAAGAGCGCCTATGCCCGCGACGACGCCCACCGCGCCGAGCTGATGGAAACCGTCTTCAAGGGCAAGAAGGTCGAAATCGGCCGCTTCAAAGGCCTTGGTGAAATGATGGCCCAGCAGCTGAAGGAAACCACCATGGATCCCGAAAAGCGCACCCTGCTGCGCGTTGAGATCGACGATGTGGATTTCGAAGGCACCCGCGAGGCGGTGGATAATCTGATGGGCACCAAGGCCGATGCTCGCTTCCGTTTCATTCAGGAACGGGCGGCCTTTGCGGATAATCTGGATATCTGATCATCCGGATGAACCCTTGAAAGGCAGCGCATGGCGCTGCCTTTTGTGTTGATGTGGAGGCAACATCATGCGGATAGTGCTGACGGGCAGCTCCGGTCGGGTCGGCCGGGCGATTTTCAGTGCCCTCGCCGGCCGGCACGACGTCACCGGCATGGATCGCTCCCCCTTTTCCACCACCCATATCGTCGGCGATTTCGCGGACGAGGCGCTCCTGCGCTCCGCTTTCGAACAGGCGGATGCGGTGATCCATGCGGCGGCGCTCCACGCTCCTCATGTCGGCATTGTCCCAGACACGGAATTCCAGCGCATCAATGTCGAGGGAACCCGCATGGTGGCAGAAGCGGCAATGGCGGCGGGCGTGCGGCGGCTGATTTTCACCAGCACCACGGCGCTTTACGGACATGCGGTGTCTGCAGGGTCCTGCAGCTTCATCGATGAAGAGACGCCGCCCCTGCCGAAAAGCATCTATCACCGCACCAAGCTCGAAGCCGAGCAAATGCTGGAGGCAATGGCAGGCCCGCATCTCGCCGTACGCTTGCTTCGCATGTCCAGAAGTTTCCCGGAGCCCGCCGACGTGATGACGGCTTACCGGCTGCATCGTGGCGTCGATATCCGCGATGTCGCCGATGCCCATGTGCTGGCGCTGACCAATGCGGGAGACGATTTCCAGCGCTATATCATATCGGCAACCACCCCGTTTTCCGCTGATGACTGCGACAGCCTCGCCGAGGATGCCGCTTCCGTTCTCCGGCAGCGGACCCCGGCCCTCGTCGAAGCTTTCGCGCAAAGGGGATGGGCGCTGCCGGCAACGATTGACCGGATCTATTCACCCGCCCGCGCCGCAGAGAGGTTGGGCTGGACATCCCGGTTCGGCTTCGGGGAGGTACTTGCACAATTGGACCGGCGCAGTCTGGAGGTCCTGCCTGTGGGCGCCAATATCAGCAGGAAATCCGAATAAGCGTCCGGCCTTATGCCGCAACATCCTCGCGAACGCCCAGAATACGATCGATCAGGCCCCATTCCAGAGCTTGCTCCGCCGTCATGAAAAAATCCCGGTCCATGGCCGCCTCGAATTTTTCATAACTGCGTTTGCAATGTTCGGAATAAAGTCGCGTCATGCGGTGCTTGGTCTGCCGCATCTCTTCGGCATGGATCAGCATGTCCGACGCCTGTCCCTGGAAACCGCCCAGAGGTTGATGAATGTGGATGCTGGCATTGGGAAGGGCGCTCCGCTCGCCAGGTTCACCCGCCATCAGCAGAAACGATCCCATGGAGCGGGCCGTTCCCATGCAGAGCGTATGAACCGGTGCGCGGATATAATGCATGGTGTCATACATGGCGAGACCGCTGGTAACCACGCCGCCCGGCGAATTGATATAAAGATGGATCGGCTTCTTCGGGTTTTCCGCCTCGAGAAACAGCAATTGCGCGCAGACCAGCGCCGAAACCGTATCGTTCACTTCGCCGTTGAGAAAGATGATCCTTTCCCGCAACAGCCGGGAATAAATGTCGAAAGACCTTTCTCCTCTGGACGATTGTTCGACTACCATAGGGACGAGTTGCATCGTTTCGCGCATCGGCGAACTCCTGTCGTTAAGAAATGTCGGGGAACGGGTGGATCAGGCGGCGAGCTTGATCGGCGAACCGTTGCAATTTGCGGCGGCCTTCGTCATCCGGCCGGTATTTATGGGCAAATCATGAATGATGCGCAGGCTGGTGCCGCCTTGAGTATTCGCTGCGATCCTGAAGGTGACGGTGCTTTCCAGAAATGGCGGCGTGTCCTCCCGCAGCCTGTAGCGGACTTCTTCGCCGGGCTTGATATCGATTGCTTCCGGTTTCGCCAGCGCCTCCGCCGGCAACCACATGGCGCGAAACGCCGGAATGCTGATCGCCCGCCACACCTTCTGCGGCGGCTCATCCAGATCATATTCAAGCTCGATGCCGTTTTTCGGCGCTTCCGGTGTCTGCCTGTTCATTGGTCCATATCCTTCAACAGGAGTTTAAGAGCCTCGATGCGCTGCGGCCAGTAAGCGCGATATTTGCCGAGCCAGGCCGCAATGCGCGTCAGCCCGTCCGGATCCACCTCGTAATTGACGAAACGGCCCTGCCGCTTCTCAACCACCAGCCCTGCTCCGCGCAGCACCGAAAGATGCTGCGACATGGCCGGCTGGCTGATCTCGATCCCCTCACGCAAGGCGGAAGCGTTCATGGCGCCATCCGCCAGCTTTTCGAAAATGGCACGCCGCGTCGGATCGGCGAGCGCCCGGAAAATATCGTTCTCTGTCATGCGAACACATAAGCACACACTTATGTGATTCACAAGCCCCGGCGGAGACCGGAACTCCCTTTTTCGCTCCCGCAGCATCCACCGCGGTGAACGCTTTATCCGCTCGCGCGTTTTCATCCCGCCTGATACTCTTCGGGCCAGGAGCGATCAAAACAAGTGACTGCATTTACGGTCTTCATCGTCATTCTTCTTCTGGTCATAGGGCCGAGCCTGTTTGTCGTCATCGGCAAGCAGCGGGAAAAGGCCATTCCCAAGCGCCCGTCCACCGCCCTGCCCGTCGCCGAAGGCAAAACGGCGCTGGACCGGCACTGGCAATCGATCAGGAACGGCTGGAACGAGAAGAATGCGCTCTGCCTCTTACATTCCAACCTCGACGCCTTTGCAGTGCGCGTGGCGGCGGCGCGTGCCGCCGGGCGCAGCCTCGATCTGATGTATTACATGTGGAATGCCGACCTGACCGGACGGCTGATGATGCGCGAAGTCATCGCCGCCGCCGATCGCGGCGTGCGCGTGCGGCTGCTGCTCGACGATCTCGGCGTCTCCATGTCAGACCGCATCTTCCACGCCATCGACAGCCATCCCAATATCGAACTCCGGCTGTTCAATCCCACCCGGGCGCGGGAAAACATCCTGCATCGCAGCATCGAACTGGTGCTGCGTTTCCGAAGCGTCAATCGGCGTATGCACAACAAGGCATGGATTGCCGACGGGCGGGCCGTGATCGTTGGCGGGCGCAACATTGGCGACGCCTATTTCGATGCCGCCGAGCGAGCGAATTTCCACGATTTCGATATTCTCGGTTTCGGCAGGATCGTCGCCGACGCCACTGAAATCTTCGACGATTACTGGAACAGCGCCGTTTCCGTTCCCGTACGCTCGCTGCTGGCACGCCGGCCAAACAAACTCGCCAGATTGCGGCGCGAGCTGGACGCGCTGCCAAAGAGTGAGGCCGCAAAACCCTATCTGGAGCGCGTCGAAAGCCAGTATGGCCGCGACCATTTCCTGATGTCGGACCGTCTGCACTGGGTCGAGGCGGCGGATATTCTCGCCGACCCGCCGGAAAAGGCGGCGGGCAAACGCCGCAAGGGTCACAACTTCCTGATGGAAAGCCTGCTGCCGCTGATGCAGGCGGCGAGCGACAGCCTGCACATCACCTCCCCCTATTTCATTCCCGGCAAACAGGGTGTGGGGATATTTCTACAACTCGCCGAGAACGGCGTGTCTGTCGCCATCCTCACCAATTCGCTGGCCGCGACCGATGTGGCCGCCGTGCACGCCGGTTATGCCCGCTATCGCAAGCCGCTTCTCTCCGGCGGGGTACACCTGCACGAACTGCGCGCGCAGGCGGATCAGTCGAACTTCACCCTGCGCGGCTCGGGACAGGCGAGCCTGCACACCAAGGCCTTCACCCGCGATGGCAAGACCGGCTATATCGGCTCGCTCAATTTCGATCCGCGTTCCGCCTCGCTCAATACCGAAATGGGCGTCGTGTTCAACTCGGCGCCGCTGGTTGCCCGCATGGACGAAATATTCGCCGATGAAATCCGCCGCACCATGAGCTTCGAGCTGGAAATCGACAAAGGCAGGCACATTGTCTGGATGACGGAAGAACAGGGGCGAACGCAGACCTATCGGCGCGAACCAGACGCCGCCAGCAGCCGCCGCATCGTCGCCGGCATCATGCGCTTCCTGCCACTGGAATCGCAGCTTTGACCGACCGTCCGCCGCTTCGCCCCGCAGTTCCGCCACGCAGTTCCGCTCAGGCCGCCGGCCTGACCCCCGCTTTGGCCAGCTGTATCTGCACCAGCGTATCGAGGTTCTGATTGACGCGACAATAAAACTCCTCGTCGATGAAGGGGCGCAGCATGAAATCATTGCCGCCCGCCTTCAGGAACCGTGCGGAAAGCAACCGGTTGGTGGAGGAAGATACGCCGATGATGCGCAGCTCATGCGACCCGCGCACGGTGCGGATGCGCCGTGTCAGTTCGAAACCGTCAATATCGGGCATGTTATAGTCGGTCACCACAAGGCCGATATCGGGATTGGCCTTCAGGATTTCCAGCGCCTTCGCCCCGTTGTCGGCCAGGCTGACGCGGAAATTATAGCGCTTGAGGCGGCTCGAAAGCAGCGCCCGCGCCGTCGGACTGTCATCGACGATCAGCACGTGATGGCGATGATTGGTGAGAAAGCGGCAGACGGATTCCGTCAGCATGTCCACCGCGAAAATATTATCCTTCAGAATATAATCGACCACATCCTTGGCGATCAGCGTTTCGCGCGTCGCCTCGTGAAATGTGCTGGTAAAAACGATGGTCGGGATCGAAAGATCGATCAGATATTCCAGCGCCTCGCCCTTTTCCGCCCCCGGCAGGTTGATGTTGGAAATGGCGAGCGTCACCGGCTCGGGCGAATGTTCGTAACAGGCCTGCAACTCTTCGAAAGAGCGGCATACCTCCACGGAAACGCCAAGCATTTCCTTGAGCCGCAGGCTCACCATCTGGGTGAACACGTTGCTGTCTTCCGCCAGTAAAATGCGGTTGTTGGTAAAAGGCACGCCAGAATATTGCATGCCCGTAATGCCCAGGAAATTCATTCTGCCCCGATCCCCCATCGTATGTCAGGGAAAGATAGCAGGCTCATTTTTCAGAATGATTAATAACACTTTTGCTGAAAAACCAGTTGAGCACATGCTTACCTAAACGGAAATACGGCCCACGAGGGGCCGTATTCCAACTGCGGGAGGGGATATTTTGTCTCAGGCGCGCAGAAGCGCATTATCCGTATCGAACGGGCTTTCTTCCACCACTTCGGCATCATAGGACGTACCGAGAATGCGGATCTTGAGCTTGGTGCCCACTGCCGCATATTCCGGTTTGAGCATGGCGAGCGCGACGGATTTGCCGAGACGCCAGCCGAAACCGCCGCTCGTCGCGCGACCGGCAAGCGCGCCGCTTTCATCGAAGATCGCTTCCGAACCGCGCGCATCGACATCCGTATTGCCTGACACGGTGAGCGTCGAGAACACCCACTTCACCCCGGCCTCCTTATAGGCCACCAGCGCATCGCGGCCGATGAAGGATTTTTCCGGGCGCAGGAAGCGGTCGAGACCCGATTCATAGGCGTTATATTCGACGGAAAGCTCGCGTCCCATGTTGCGATAGGATTTTTCGAGCGACATCGACACCATGGCGCGGATGCCGAAAGGCTTGATACCGAATTCGGCGCCCGCCTCCAGCAGCCGGTCGAAGATGTAGTTCTGCATCTCGATCGGATGATGCAGTTCCCAGCCAAGCTCGCCCACGAAGTTGACGCGCAGCGCATGCGCCGTCGCCACGCCGACGGAAATCTGCTTGCCGGTGAGCCAGGGGAAGTCCTTGTTCTCAAGGCTGGTACGGGTCAGCTTCTTCAGGAGATCACGCGACTTCGGACCGGCGAGCACCAGCACGCCGTATTTCTGGGTGATCGGCTGCAGCACGACGGAGCCGTCGGTGGGCGCAAGGCGGCGCAGCACGTCGTGGTCATGCGCTTCGAGACCACCGGCGGACACCATGTAGAAGCGGCCCGGAGCCCATTCATAGACCGTAAATTCCGCCTTCACGCCGCCATTCGGCGTCAAAAGATGGGTGAGCGCAATGCGGCCACGCTTCTTCGGCACCGCATTGGCGAGAATGCTGTCGAGCCATGCCCGCGCACCGGGGCCGGAAACCTCCATCTTCGCGAAAGCAGACATGTCGAGCACGCCGACATTCTGGTGGACATTCTTCACCTCGTTGCCGACATGCTCAAAGTAGTTCGAACGGCGGAACGACCATTTCTCGACGATACGGCCATCATCCAAAGCCGGCGCATGGTTGTGGCTGGTGATGACATCGGCACCGACGCCCAGGTCTTCCTCACGCAGCGCATAACCTTCCGGCGCATACCAGTTGGCGCGCTCCCAGCCATAAACGGAGCCGAACACGCCGCCGAGCTTCTTCAGGCGGTCATAAACCGGCGTCGTCTTCAGCGGACGGGCGGCGGAGCGCTCCTCATCCGGATAATGCATGGTGAAGACGTTGGCATAGGCCTCCTCATTCTTGGCGATGAGGTAACCTTCCGTTGCGTAAGGGCCGAAGCGGCGCGGATCGACGCCCATCAGGTCGAGCGTCGGCTCGCCATCGACGATCCATTCGGCCAGCTGCCAGCCGGCACCGCCGGCGGCAGTGATGCCGAAGGAATGGCCTTCGTTCAGCCAGAAGTTCTTCAGGCCCGGTGCGGGCCCGACAATCGGGTTGCCGTCAGGCGTATAGGCGATCGCGCCGTTATAGACCTTCTTAATGCCCACTTCGCCGAAGGCCGGAACGCGCACCATGGCGGTTTCGATATGCGGCATCAGGCGGTCGAGCTCCTCCTGGAACAGCTCATATTCGCTGTCGTCCGAGGGACCGTCGACATAACAGACCGGCGCGCCAACTTCGTAAGGACCGAGGATCAGGCCGCCCGCTTCCTCGCGCATATACCAGGCCGAGTCGGATTCGCGCAGCACGCCCATTTCCGGCAGGCCCTGCCGGCGACGTTCCTGAATGGCCGGATGCGGCTCGGTGACGATATATTGATGCTCGACCGGAATGACCGGGATGTTGATGCCGACCATCTCGCCGGTCTTGCGGGCAAAGGAGCCCGTGCAGGAGATGATATGTTCGGCGACGATCTCGCCCTTGTCCGTCGTCACCTTCCAGTGACCGTCTTCCAGCTGCTCGATGGCGGTGACGGTCGTGTTGCGATAGATGGTGGCGCCACGATCACGCGCCCCTTTGGCCAGCGCCTGCGTCAGATCGGCGGGCTGGATATAACCGTCATCGGGATGCTGGATGGCGCCGAGCAGACCGTCCGTCTCGCAGAGCGGCCAGATTTCCTTCACCTCATCCGGTGTCAGCATGTTGACGCGCACGCCGATGGTCTCGGCGATGCCGGCATAATACATATATTCGTCCCAGCGATCCTTGGTGCGGGCGAGACGAATGTTGGACACCTTGGAAAAGCCGACATTCATGCCGGTCTCTTCCTGCAGCTCCTCATAGAACTTCACGGAATATTTGTGGATCTGGCCGACCGAATAGCTCATGTTGAACAGCGGCAGAAGGCCGGCCGCATGCCAGGTGGAGCCCGACGTCAGCTCCTTGCGCTCGATCAGCACGCTGTCGCTCCAGCCCTTCTTGGCAAGATGATATAGCGTCGAAACGCCGACGACGCCGCCACCGATCACCACCGCCCGTGCATGTGTCTTCATTTACAGAACCCCTGAAAAGCGCCAGCCTCGTTTTATTCCGCCGGCATTGGATGGGAGGAATATGAAGCGCTCGGCCGCCGTTCAGCCGCCTGATTGCGACATGGCCATAGGGTGCTGCGACAGGGAAGAAATTGCTGTCGTGAGGGGTGGGCTTTCGTATTGCCGCCGCCCAGCAGGACGACGAATGAGAGGATGTCGGAAAAATACCTGCCATGGCAGCGTCGAGGATCTTCAAATCTCATGGCACCCAAAGACCAGCAGATGCCTATTTGGACCACCTGTTCTGAAGCTCCTTCTGCATATCGAGCATTTTAGGCTCATCCAGCTTGAAGTCCTTCAGCATATTGTTGCCTGGGATAATGATCGTTTCCTTGAGCACGGGCGCGCCCGGCAAGTTATGGATACCGCCGCCGCCCGGTGCCGGTGGTGGAATGGGAATAGGACTCCTGGGACCGGACGGTGGTGGAGGCTCGCAAGGTGGAATCTCATATCGGCAGTCTATGGCAAATGGGAGAAAGACACCATTGGCAGGCTGTGCAAACACCTCTTGCGAATTCATCAAGAATGAAACGGCAAGTCCGAAAAAAATCGCAGCGCTTTTCATTTCCCTGCCTCCGTTGAGGTCGCACATGCCAGCACGGTGCCTTTTACTTTTTTATCAGCGGAGGCTTTCGCCAGATCGTCCCTCCAAGCAGGCGTGCTGCCACGCATACCCAGTGAAACGGAATTGAACCCGATAACTAGTGGCCGCGCAAAACGACGATCAGAAAATAGGCCCGAACTATTGGCGCTGCGGATGGCGTTCTCAGCCGCAAGCCTGTCCTTTATGGCGGCCTCTGCCGGAACGTCTTTGGGCGGTTCCGTGGCCGATGACGTCACAGCGTCCTGCAATTTCTCCATGTCGGGCCGACGGCTGGCCAGATTGGCTTCGATCAGCCGACCACGCCCGTTGGTGACCTTCACGCCGCGCGTCAGAAATGCCTGCCGCACCACAATCAGCCGGATGTCGTAGATGTAGCGCAGACCGCAATCTTTGGTTTCCGCACTCCTCAAAATGTCGCGGCCGAGAATATAGGACAGCTTCTCGCGCAGATATTCATCATTACAAAGGAGCTGCGTCTTCTCGCCGGCACAAAACTGAATCAATGCGTATTGAGCGTGAAAAGGATTGATGGCGTAGGTCTGGACGTTCTGAAGCTCGATTTCCTCGACATCAGCATGCGCGCCGCCGAAACCGATAGTGTTCCAGAGCCCGGCCATGCCTTCCCGTCGCTCGATCTTGATAACCGGGAAAAGCACATCCTTCACCTCAAGACCCGAGGTCGTGCCATTATTCTGGACTTCAGTGCGCGGCTGCGAAAGATCAAGCTTTTCCTCACCCTGCTGCCAGATATTGTCACCGAAATATGGGGCTTCCGATTTCAGGGAAAGGTATTGTCGAAGATCCGGTATCTGCGTCACCTTAACGTAGCGGCCAATGAAGGATTCGCTCTGGAGATCGTCTGGCAGCGATTTGAACTTATGGCCTGAATCTACGACTTCAGCGATGATATCGCCGACGTAAATGTCCTCCTGGGGCGGATAGACCGGCGTTATACCCAGCCGTTGGATGGATTCATTCCAGCGCTTCGGCAGGTAATCGTCGGTCACATCCGCCTCACCCAGCAGGAAAAACAGACCCGCCGAGCCGATAACGACCCCCGCTGTCAGAAGGGACAGCCGGGCGGCATGGGGCTGCATCCACGCCCAAAACCCCTTCAGCTTCTCCCGAAAAGATGTTTTTGCAGGAACCGGGCCCGGAGGCTGGGCAGGCTGGGCAGGCTGGGCAGGCTGGGCAGGCTGGGCAGGCTGGGCATTCTCATCGACTGGATCCGGCATTTGAACCCCGACAGGAAAGAAATAAACTAAACAATAACCACAATATATCAACTTACAGTTTACATAACAATACAGTCATTACGGGAATTTTGATTATTTTTTCATGACGGCGGCCAGGCATATCTGGCCTCCATCGAAGTAAAAGCCTCCCCGGGAAGCATCCATCATTCTCCGCAACGCAGCCGGGTGCGAGAGCTGGTCCCGCACCCGCCGGAACCGATACCGGCGGCCCAATGATCGACATCGACCGCAGCCGCTCAATTGTCCTTGCCGACCACCTTCGCCGCCGCCGGCTGTTCCGCAACGGCCTTGTCGCCAGCCTTGACGGCATCCTTTTCCGGCACAGCGCCGGCAACGGGCGACGCCGCTCCCGTATGGGCCACCACCGCCTTGTCACCCTCCTCCGACAGCAGCGCCGCCAGCATCTGCGGATTGGCGTCGCCTTCCACATGGATGTTCAGATTGCGCTGTGGGAACGGGATGGCGATCCCCTCTTCGCGGAAACGCTGGAGGATGGCGATACGGAGCGCGTTTTTCACGCCAAGCCCGTTCGAAAGATCGGCAAGGTGGAAACGCAGTTCGAAATCCAGCGAAAAATCGCCGAAGCGGAGGAATTCCACATGCGGCTCGGGATTGCGCAGCACCGGCGGCTGGGCGCGCACCAGTTCCAGCAGAATATCCATGACCTGCTGCGGATCGGAATCGTAAGAGACGGAAACCGGAATTTCCGCGCGCATGATGCGGTTGCGGTGCGTCCAGTTGCCAACGGAGGAATTGATGAATTCCGAATTGGGCACGATGATCGATTGGCCACGGAAGGTTTCGATCTCGGTGGCGCGCACGGATAGCCGTTTCACGGTGCCTTCCGTCGTGCCTGTCACCACCCAGTCGCCCACCTTGAAGGGGCGCTCGACCAGCAGGATGAGGCCGGAGACGAAGTTGGAGACGATGTTCTGCAGGCCGAAACCGATACCGACCGAAAGGGCCGAAGCCACCAGCGCCAGGCTGGAGAGGTTGAGACCGGCCGAAGACACGCCGAAGATGGCGGCCACCGCGATGCCGAGATAACCGATGCCGGTCTTGACCGAGTTGCGCACCCCGGCATCCACCTGGCCGCGTGCCATGACGTTATTGTCCAGCCACTTCTGGAACCAGCGGGTGATGATGTAACCGATGGCGAAGACGAGAACGCCGCCGAAGAGCCCGATCAGCGATATCGAGGCATTGCCGACGGTGATGCCGGTCAATAGGCGATAGGCCCAGCTTTCGATATCGCCCGGCTGGAAACCCCAGGAAAACAGGATGAGCGGCACGCCGAAGGCAAGTGCCACGGCATAGATGCCGAGCCCCGCGGCAAGGCCGGCCTGATCGAGCGCGACCACGCCGAGACCGAAACGCCGCGCGAGATAACGGCCGGCAAGCGATTCCGCAAAGGCGCCCTGTCGCGAAATCGCCTTGCCGGAGAGAATGCCGATATACATCGTCGCCAGCACCGCGCCGGTGGCGACGATCTGCGTGGCAAGGAAGCGCGCAAGACCGACATAACCCGTCAGGCAGGCGCCGATGAGAACGAGGCCGCCCACCCGCAGCAGGATGACGAGCCAGCGCGGCAGGCGCTGGTTGCCGGTCTCGTAATCCTGCCCCTCGCCGATCACCGGCCGCAGGAACGATACGGTGAGCAGAATAAGGCCGATGATGATCGAGGCGACGAAACTCTTGGCAACCGTGACGATCAGCGGCGAATAAAGCGTCTCGCTGATCGTGCCGAACAGGTAGTCCAGCCCGTTGACGAGCGCCATCAGCAGCACTGCCGAGGACAGCGTATGCGCGCCCTTGTTGGACACCTTCAGAAGACGCCATTCCGGCTGCGTCGGCGCAAAGATCGCATAGCTCAGCCGCGAGACGAAATAAACGAAACCGGTGATCGCCATCGCCCCGAACAGGATCGGCGCGATGTCTGATCGCAGCACGTTGAAATTATCGAGGAAGAAGGCCGAGGTGACGAGAAACAGGAACAGCGACAGCGACTGCACCATGGTCGACCAGAAGGCCACCGAAAGCCTTCTGAGATAGGAAGGCTCGCCGGTAAAGGCCCGCCGGTCCATGCGGCTGCCGAAAAAGCGGTAACCGCCCACGAGAAACAGCAGGGCGGCCATGATCGACAGCGTCACCGCCCCGAACATCGGCAGGCGCTTGTAATTCCAGACGAAGCCCGCCCAGCTGCTGAAGGCGTTATTGAGGTTGGTCAGCTCCGTCAGAAAGGCGGAGGAAGCATCGCCCAGCGTCTGCGCGGAAACCTCGGTGCGCTTGAACAGCGTGGCGGCAAAAAGCGCCCGGCGAACGGCGGTGATGTTGTTGGAGATCTGCGCGGCATTGGTGGCCGTGCTCTCCACCTCGCCGGCAATCGCATTCACCTCGGCCCGTTCCGCCGTCAGCCGGTTTCGCTCCTCCGTCACCATGCTGGCTTCCGGCGGCTGGTCGTCCGCAGGCGCTGCACCCAGCGCATCCAGCCGGGTCTTGATCTGGTCGAGACGGGTGCGCAGCTTGGTATTGGCAGCGGCGGCATCGGCGGCGATGGTGTCGGCACGGCCCTTCAGGTCCACAAGCTGCACATCGTCGCTGCCGCCCGCTTCCACCTGCTTGGCGATCGCCGCGACATCGGCCTTCCATTTCTCCAGCTCCGCCCTCGCCTGTTCGACGGTCGAAGCCTGGATCGCCACAGGCGCGGGCGATGTTGTTTCCCCCTGCGCCGCGGCCGGCAGTGCCGACAAAAGACCCCCGGCCAGACAAAGCACCACGGCCATTACCGCCGCCATGGCGCTCTTTTGCCGCCGATCCGGCGCCAAGCCGCCGAACACCCGTCTGCCATCCATCAATCCGCCGAACATCAACCGCACATCCATGCCTTTCGTCTCTTTGCGCCGCATTTGGCTATTTAGCGCCTGCCGCGCGGAAAACCACCCGCATAAAGCGAGGCTTTCAGGAGTTTGCCTTGCTTTTCACCACGAGAATCATCACCTTTGATGATGCAGCAACATGGGAGGAAATCATGGAATCTGCTGGCATTGGCTGGATCGCAGCCATCATCATCGGTGGTGTCGCCGGGTGGCTCGCCGAACAATTCATGAAAAGCAATATGGGTGTTTTCATGAACATCCTACTTGGAATCGTCGGCGCGATCGTCGCCAACGCCATCCTTTCGGTATTTGGAATCGTTTTGACGGGTTGGCTCGGATACCTCATCGCCGGCTTCATCGGCGCCTGTATCCTCATCCTTGTCGGCCGGGCTTTCAGGCGCGGATGAATAAAAGAAAAAATCTGTAAAACCCCGGATTTCCAGCCTTTTCCAGCGCGGCTGAAATTTTTTCGTCACAAAAATCGAAGAAATTTCATTTCCGCGCTGGACAAGCCCAAACTTCCCCTTTATACGCCCCCTCACACCGCCACACGGTGCCGGTCGGGTGATTAGCTCAGTTGGTAGAGCAGCTGACTCTTAATCAGCGGGTCGTAGGTTCGAGCCCTACATCACCCACCAATCTTTCCAAACACTTAGCATTGAATTTAGCCGCAAAGCGGCTAGAATCACTCTCACACATGTCTCGCACAGTCTGAGAGGGTAAAATGACCTCGCATTCCGTTCTTGGTGATAAAGTTCGCGTCTATCGCCGTGCCAACAGTTCTCTGTGGCAATGCTCCACGTATCTTGATGGCAAGGAGTGGCGCGTCAGCAGCAAGACCGACAGTCTGGCGCTCGCCAAGGAGTTTGCCGAAGACTGGTATTTTGAATTGCGCGGTAAAAGCCGTATCGGCCAGTTGAAGACCGAGCGAACCTTCGCGGACGCGGCCAAGCAGTTTGTGAAGGAGTACGTGGCCCTCACCAACGGCGAGCGTAATCCCAAATACGTCAAAGACCATGAAGCGCGGCTGGACAACCACCTGCTGCCCTACTTCGGCAAGATGGGCCTCAGCACTGTCACGGCGGGCAAAGTGCAGGAGTTTCGCGTGACGCGTCTCCAGCCGCATCCTGAGACCGGCAAGGTGCCCTCGCGTAGCACCTTGCACCACGAAACGGTCACGCTGCGGCAGGTCATGAAAACCGCCCTTCGCCACGGCTGGATCAGCCACCTCCCCGACTTCTCCGCCCCCTATAAAGCCTCCAGCAAGGTCACGCACCGTGGATGGTTCTCGCCTGAAGAATATAAGAAGCTCTACACCTACACACGCGAGCGTATCAAAGCCGCTAAGGGCTTGCCGTGGGAGTACCCTCTGGAGCAAATGCATGACTACATTCTGTTCATGGCCAACACCGGCCTACGGCCCGATGAAGCCAACCGTCTGCAATATCGTGACGTGACCATTGAGAAGGATACGGAGAGCGAGGAGCGCATCCTGCTGATCGAGGTGCGCGGTAAACGCGGCTTTGGCTACTGCAAGAGCACCACGGGCGCTGTGCACCCGTTTGAGCGGCTGGTGAAGCGGAATAAACCCAAGCCGACCGATCTGGTGTTTCCGCAGGATCATAAAAAGCAGTTCAACCGCGTTCTAACCGACTGCGACCTCAAGACTGACCGTGAGGGTAATAAGCGTTCGGCCTACAGCCTACGCCACACCTATATCTGCCTGCGGCTGCTGGAAGGTGCCGACATCTACCAGATCGCCAAGAACTGCCGGACGAGCGTGGAAATGATAGAGAAACACTATGCCGTCCATCTGAAAAACACGCTGGATGCCAAGGCCATCAACGTGAAGAAAAAAGTGAAGAAGGTAGTCGCCGCCGTAGCCTAGCCGAAATTGAAGACTCCGAGCTCGCGGATCGATTAGTCTCGTGTTCTCGGGGTGCTCGAAAAGACCTTACAATCTCGCGATTTATGTCTAAATACTATGCAAGTATCCGATACACACCCCCTTAGGAGTAAGCAGTAATGGTATTGTTCCGCATCCTTAACGGACATTTGGAGGAACATTTGCTTAGCCGTTTCAAAAGCTTCTTTCAGGGAGAAACAGGCGTAATAGCGCTGTATCTTCTCACAATCGCTTTCGGTGTCGGACTCGCGCAGATT
The DNA here is from genome assembly GCF_044769685.1 of Agrobacterium sp. NPDC090283. Taxonomy (NCBI): domain Bacteria; kingdom Pseudomonadati; phylum Pseudomonadota; class Alphaproteobacteria; order Hyphomicrobiales; family Rhizobiaceae; genus Agrobacterium; species Agrobacterium sp. NPDC090283. Next base: position 25,347 of record NZ_JBIVYG010000013.1, read on the forward strand.
GCTATAAAGCTACTGGATTAGGCCCCCCTTGAGGGCCTTTTCTTTTTGCGCAAGCAATTCAAGATATGCGCTGTAATCTACATTTCCGACGATGTGGAGCGACGTGTAGATTGCCATAATAGTTACTGCGATCATGCAAAAAGCTAGAACCTTGGCGAGCTTGCTGATCTTATTACGCTTTGCGGGTAATCTTGCTGTGATTTCTCCCCGTAGTACACGTCGGTAATGCCGGTATCGCCTCTCACTGTAGAGATAGATGCTAATCATGAGGCATGTTGATAGCAGAAACCCTGAGCAAAAAGCTCCGAACGTGAACACCGCAAGTTCACGATATTGTGCCAAAATTGCCTGTCCATACACGGTTGATAGAATGGCCGTAGAAGCCGCAAAGGCACCACCATTGAAAACAGCGAACGCATTAACAAAGCTACTTGAGAAGCCCTGCATTATCACAGAGTGATGGGCAATAGATTCGGTAAAAGCAGCAATTTCGCCGGCCGATAATTGCTCACGTGAGGTTAGAGCATTCGTAACACTGAGTTCCTCCGAAGCTGGAGTTACTAGAGGATTTATCCGAGAGGGGATGCGGGTCCGTTTTGCCATAATTTATGCCGGTATTAAAAGGTCGCAGAAACATCGGCTGATCTAAGAACTATAGCAAAGTGAAATCAAGGATTGATTTTACAGTCAGAAGTTCGCCTCAGTTGTCATAACTGTGAATAACCGTGGCTGCAATGCTTCCTGCTCTGTAAGCCGCGGGAGGCATTCCCTTGAACAAGCGCTATGGCTGTGTATCAATGCGTAACAGCGCACCTACGCATCGCCAATGTGTACGCATTGAAGCGGCGGCGATGCTCTGCACGGTTTTCTAACCAGCCGCACAGCGTCTGGAGAAAACCGGCAGGTGCGTCAGGGGGCACCCCTGAACCCCGTCCGTGCCGGAGCAAGGTGAATGGCTATCTATCACCTGAACGTCAAGAACATCAGCCGGGGAGACGGACGCTCCGTGGTCGCTGCCGCCGCGTATCGCGCGGGCGAGGTTCTGCCGAACGACGCCGAGGAAAAGCTGTCGGACTTTGGTGGGCGGCGCGATGTGATCGCCAGCGGCATTCGGTCGCCTGCCGGTGCGCCGGAGTGGATGGCCGACCGCACCACCTTATGGAATGCGGTAGAACAGGCCGAAAAGCGTCACGACGCACGATTGGCGAAAGAGATTGAATTCGCCCTGCCCCGTGAACTGCCACGCAACGCGTGGCTGGCCGTTGCCCATGCCATGGCGGATGCCTACACGGCGCAAGGCTTCGTGGCCGACTTCGCCATCCACGATGATGGCACCCAGCATAATCCGCATGTCCATATCCTGCTGACGACGCGCGTGATTACGGCCGAGGGCTTCGGCCCCAAAATCCGCAGTGCCGACGGGCGGCAGTTTATCAGCGAAGCACGGGTGACATGGGAACGCGTTGCCAACGCCGCCTTGAACAAGGCAGGCGTGGCCGTCACCATCGACAGCCGCAGCTACGCCAAACGCAAACTTGACCGACAGCCCGGCCAGCATCGCGGGCCGAACCGAGAGGACCGGCGTGCCCGCAGGCAGCGCCAGCGAGAGAGGGAACGTATGACGCCGAAGCATGATGACCGCGACTTGCCCGTGCCCGACCCGGACGGCTCACCGATTCATCCCCGCGAGCTCGCAGCCGCCGAAGTGCGGATGCTCAGCGACGTTCAACGGGAGGAACCTCCCGTTATTCTTGAGCCGAACGGCGATCCTGCTGCCGCACGGCAGGTGATTGAGCGGCAGAACAGCCGCGAGATGAGCGAGGATGACGCTGCCGCCTACCGGCTTGCACCGGACGATATGCTAGACTGGCTGGGTACACCCGTTGCCGCCCAAGACGAGACCACGCTGGAGCGCTGGGAAAACCACCTGGACTGGCTTGAAACGGATGACCGATATGCCGAGAAGGAGCGCCAGGACCTGCAACGGCAGGAACTGGATCGTGAACGCTAAAAAAGCGTTATCTACGCTTACGTGTCTTAGGTGGCTGATACATGGGATTAGGTCGTCCCCATCCGCTCTCACCATAAATGGACGGTCGCGCAAACTCGCGCTCAACACCTATAACCGCACGATGGATATTCCATTCGGTGGCATGAGATAATTCCGAGAGAGCTGATCGCTGCCCCGGCGTACTGGCCTCCAGATCAAGGTTCATTTTCACCTGACGTACTCCATCCCAGTCGATGGGATGTTGAGCTGAACGTCTGAGCTTCTCAATAGATGCCGTAAGCACGGGCATTTTTACTGACCTCACATAGCTACATTTCATCTACACTTAGGTAAATTTGCGGGATCACCGCGCAGTGACTCCAATTCCGTTAAAGCGGCAAGGGAAACATTTTCTATCCTATGCGCTAGATATGCAGGAAGGGAAATCGGCCCAACCGCTTTCTTCGCAGCAGGGACGGTAATCCAAATAACTCCGTCACTGTATTTAGGATCAAGGTTGGCTAGTAGAGCTGCATCCTCGGAGATCAGGATCATCATCGAACGTCCTGATGGTGAAATCAAACACAGACCCAACTTGTTTTCGAAAGGAAGGATCATCAACACCCAACCGCCGGGCCAGTTGAGCACACTTTCTATGTCGCCGCCGCCACCAGTGCCCTTAATAAAACCCGAACCACGCAGCGGAATACTGCGGCGTTTCTGAAAATCCCCCTCGCGCATGGCCGACCTCAAACTCTTTGCGGAATCTGTATCAAGGAAGGCTTTACCCAGAAGCTGGTACCCCACAGCGAGGCCGAGCTTGGCGAGCATTCGTTTGCCGACATCTACCGACACGGCAGGCTGAAGATGAAGACTTCCACCTTGTTTTCCCACTTCTGTAACAGCATCAACAATTCTCAAATCTTGGGCTTGAATATCATTCTGCCTGTCTGGGACCTTGATGCCCCAATCCGAAGGAATGCTGGCGTTGACAATAAACCGCTCAGCACGATCAAAATGCTGAAGAAACGATTCCAGACTCACCCGAATCCAGAACTCGTCTGACGAAGTTAGTGCTATGTATGCGCGACCAGCATTGTTCTTTTTTACAATGGGGTTTCCGCCAGAATATGTTGTCCAGTTTTCATTGCCATCGTCAGGACGAATATGCACGATATTTGCCCCACAAGGCCCGGCCCAGTAATCCGCGACTTGTCCGTGCGGCACGGGAACGCTTTTTATAGGACCAAGATAGTTGAGCGGTATAGCGGCAGCGTCTTTTTTACCAGCGAGATATTCTAACGAACCACTTGAGCGTTCTGCCTGCCCAAACCAACTACGAATGAATTCCCCATCGACAAAGAGACCGCACGTATTGTTACAGCGCTGGCATACCTTGTCTGTGCGCCACATGTCTTTCGACAAAAAATCGCCTCCGAGCGCGTTGGGCCAGATGTGCTCATCAGAGAATTCGTTGCGGTTTTTTTCTTCACCACAATACAAACAGGTTTTCATTTCCAAATTCTCTTCCGCATATGCAGTCACCTCACCCAAAGAACGTCTCGTGAATTACCTTTCCAAGTCGTCCGGTCGCTCAGCCACATTCCCTCCTGTTTCTCCACTGTATCCGCCGGTTTTATGTGACAAAACCCAATTGACACAAAAACCTTAGACGGCACTTGCATAAGACTGCATCCCATCATGCTGACATGACAACGCTTTACACAGGTTCGGCAATAGACATCCGTGCGATGTCCGAAGAGCAGCGTGACAACACCCGCAAGGAATTGATGTGATTGGAAACCGATCTCATCCGCCGTCAGAAGCGTCTGCCTATTGGGCCCTCGCGAAGATTTGCGGTGCGAGCCCTGCCGATACCGTCCAAAGACAGCCCCTCGCACGAACCGGAGCAAGCGGCGCTATCCTTCCCATCATGCTATCCTGACGAAATCAGAGCGGAGACAGTACTACGGGATTCGCAATGGGTCCAACATTCGAGAAGCCATTTGGAAAAGCGACCTCGACCCCTCCTCCCGATTGGCCAAACATCGGAACACTTGCGCCACAGCGCATAGGTGTATTTGTCGGAGGGCGTATTTCCCACCTGTAACAAGCGGGTAGCAATTGTGGGAGCGCCAATCTCGCTACCGCTGAAAACCCTGTCGGCATAAATTGAACCTCCGACATCGGAGCCGTAAATGTGTCCGGCGCAATTATACCGCCGGTTTGATCGATCCTTCGACTGACTGGCCAAGGCTCCCAGCGATAGTAAACCTCTTGTGTGCCGGTAGTACCTGCAAACGGCAAATGCCCATATGTCCAACTATTAGGCTGAGGAGGCTGAGGAAATGGTCCGATGGGAAACAATGTGAACTCTACGCGCGGGAGCACCGAGAAGCCTGTTATCGTTTGCGGCAATTCATCCAATTCACCTATCCACGCTAAAAATTGTTGGGTGGCATTGACCGGTGCATCAAATGGATTGTCACCACGCGCCCATGGCCCGCCATCCAGGTTCAGTGGCGTCCCTTCCCCGTCATCGGGAAGGTAGTCACGAAAGCGGAATGCCACCTGACCACCGAGGATAAAAAACAGGTTATCCGGAAATGCGCCCATTCGCCTTACGATTTGGATTCCCATGGCGGTTTCAGGTTGGCTGGCGAGCCATGCTTGGTCTTCATCAACAACACGGAACAACTTCATATTCGATCCCCTGCCTCGTGAGTTTCAATTTATAGACTACTGGAATTGCTTGTGTCGGACAGCCGGAGGTGCTCATCCAACGCCGAGGACGGCACGGCATATGCGATTTGCTCAACTGCCGGCATCGAGTGAGATTGTGTCGGCTGCACATCCGTTTTGCGGCCCGATATAATAACCTTTCTCAGATAAGTGCCCGCTTCCAGCGCCATCCGTCGCTCCTTCAGCGTTGGGTGGGTCGAGAACATTGATCCCCTCGCAATCCCCCGGAACATCAGCCGTGCCTCCCTCCGTTCAAAGTCGCCTAGTTCGGGCCTGCTATGCAGCTTTTCCAGCGCTGCAATCATAAGCTCCTTGCTGGTCAATGCCGCACCGACCGCATCAGCCCAATACTCCCGCTTGCGCGACATACTCAGGATGGACAGTTCCGACATCCACGTCAGCGTCCATCGCGCCCAACGTTGCAGGGTATTGGAGAAGCCCAAATACCAGACCAGCGCATTCTGGAACGACCGCGCCAGTCCCATGCGGCGCATGTCATTGCTGGCGATGTGCCCCAGTTCATGGCCGATGACCGCATCGAGTTCGGCATCCGTCAATGCTTCCATCAACGGGCGTCCGATCACGACGAGCGCGCTTTTGGCGTTCGCACCGATGGCGAATGCGTTGTTGTACGGCATTATCGCGACCCACGGCCGGGTTTTCAGCCCCAGCCGACCGGCGAGATCTCCAACCCGCAGGGTAAGCGGATCGTCATCCCCGAGGGTTTTGACGCCGAGCTGGTGCAAGGCACCCTTGCGCTGTCCGCCAAGCCCGACAAGTCCCCATATTGTTCCCCACAGAGGGACAGCCAGAAACCCGCCCACGACGGTGCCGGCGGCAACACCGAAACCAACGCCGACCGGCATCGAAATAAGGCTTCCCCACGCCAGACCGAACCAGCTGCCAAGCACCAGTCCGAGCCAGGTTGGAAAACTGCTATTGCGGATTCTCCGAATGTTGATGCGCATTTCGGTCATGGCTCTACCCCCTTGCCATCATGCCCATACGATTCCTGCAAGTCTCGCTCTTCTCGTGCACCACAAGTTGCGTCCTGAATGGACGCATACCCGCGATGTCAGTAATCCCGTAGCGCCAACCATCGCCCTGCCAGCCGCCGAGCAGTTCTCGTACCTCGTCGCTGGTCAACAGCGGCCGACCGAGGAATTGGATACCTTCGGTCATCGAAAACCCGCTATTGGTTGAGGCGTCCCCCATCCATCCGCTCAGATGCGACGACACATTGGTGCTGGAGCTGGTGGTGCGTATGGCGTGGGTTTTATGGCCGAGATACTCGCCCACCATCTTAGCGGTCTCATTGTCGTTGATGCCGAAGAATTGCTTGACCGCGCAATTGAGGAACGGACGCCAGCTATTGCCGGGATAGTGTTCCTCGATGGAATAGATGTCCTGCAGGAAGAACCAGAGCCGCACACCCGCTCCCGCATGGGTGCGGATGGCGTCGCGATATTCGGGGAACGGACCGATGTTCAGGAACTCATCGAGGACAAAGAGAACCGGTATCTCCGGTATGCGTGGGTTGGCGAGCATCGCATCCAGCGCTGTCTTGAGCACCACCCTCAGCCATCCCGAAAACGTCTTCATCATGTCGAACGGGATTTCGATATAGACCGTCGCGGGCTGGTCCTTGAGACTTTCAAAATGCACGTCGTTGCCGCTGACGCTGCGCTGGACATCGGCGTCTTTCCACTCGTAGAGCTTGCTGGTGAGCGTATCCTGCAAGACCTTGAGGCCCCGTTGCGCGTCCTTTTCGAGAATGGCGCGGGCGGCGTCGGCAGAGGGTGGGAACGTTTCCATCTGGCGGGCGGCGCTGATAAGGTTCGCGCCCTTGAGCATGGCCATCTGGCAGGCCGTCGCCAGCGTCCGGCGATGAGGCGGAGCCTTGTAGCGAACATACATGATGATGCCCGTCAGGATGCCTACGGCATCGTCGGCGAAGAAGGATGGCGATTTGGGGTCGCGCGGAAACATCTGCTGAGCAATAGCGCGGGCGTCGGCTTCCTTTTTGACCCGGCTCACCGGGTCGAAACGATGGACCGGTTTACCCGAGCCGTCGTCCAGCGGTGCAATACGGTAGACCGGGCCGATTTGACTCCGCCATTGCGAGGTGGCCTCGAACAGCTCGCCCTTGGGGTCGAGCACCACACAACTGCCCCGGTAGCGCAGCAGATTCGGAATAATGGTGGTCTTGCCCTTACCCGAGCGGGTCGGCGCGATGGTCAGCAAGTGGCCATCGCCGTCCCAGTGGATAAATCCAACTGGCGTGGTCTGGCCTTCGTCGGAGAATGCACCGAGCAAGATGGAGCGCGGGTCATCGAAGGCGGCGCGATCGCGCAGGAAGGGATTGAGGTCTTCGGAAGTCGGCCAACGGGCCGAGCCGTACAACGGTGGCGGATTGGAAAGCTGGTGTTCGCGTTCTTCGCGGGCGGTACGGTCACGTTCGGCCCGTTCAAGCCGTGGGCGGGGATCGCGACCCGCGCGGATATCGGCTTCCACCGCGTCGGCGACTTCGGGACCGTAATCTTCCGCCACCCGCTGCCTTGCGGCGCGGGCCTTCAGATGACGTCCGGCTTTAAAACCCCACACGCCCCATTTGAAAAAGGACGCGACGTCGCGTTCAAGATCACCGAAGGGATCAAATTTGCTCATGTGACTGCCCCCAGCCGATGGGGCGGAGAATATCAATCAGAAAGAGAAATTCAATAAAATTTCACGTTTTGATATAATTCTGACGGCCTGCACCGTCCGCGAACTTTCGGCAATACCCATATAATTAACCATTTTGATTAGATTTTGATTGACCAAAAACGCCTATAGTAGCTCGACATAGTAAGGTTCGAGCAAGACGAACCGGACAAGAAGTTGTGAACAACATTGTGCATCTTCTTGATGATAGAAAATGAAAATGCTCTTGCTAGGACAGGCAAAGTGGTTCACGCTTTGTTCGCAACCCGGAGGTTTCCCATGGCCCAAATGACCCTTTCCCAGACCACATCCTCTGCGAATAGAGACCCACTTCTGTCAGAATATGCAGAAAAGCTGATCAACTACAGCAAAGAATATCACTTAGAACGCCCGACAGCTTCCCTTGCCCACTGCATGGAAATGGGGGCTGGCAAGCTGGTAGGCGAGTATGGCGATGACAAAGACCATCTCGCACAGCTAGCGCTAAGTGAGGTGGCAGCCAAATACGTTTTTGGATAGTCCGCCGATAGAAAAATGAGGGGCTCTGCCCCTCATTTTTAATGCGATATGTACGGACCTGACCACTGGCGACTATATTCGCTCAGATATCTGTCCGTTGTTCCAGCGACGAAATCCACGCTGACCTGGACTATCCTGTAGGCCGTTCTAGAATCATGCTGCTCGCGATTCTCTTTCTTTGCTGTTATTAGCAAATCCTGCAATATGTCGTGAGTGTCCCCCGGCATTCCCCAAAATATCTGAGCGCTCTCGCGCGAAACAAACTTATCAACGTTATCAACAAGGTATTTGGAGACCTCTTCAATACTAGGATTGACCGAGGTATTGCTTTTTATTCGCTCTGATACGTTGGGAAAAGGGAAAATTTCCTGATGTAAGGCGGCATAAATCTCAGACAGCGCCTTCAATTGCATCAACAGCACATATTTTATGATCTTCCCGCCAGAAACTTGAAGAGAAATCTTCCTTTTACCTCTGTAAACGAGGCTATTGCAGGCAGCGCGGATTTTCTCCTCGCTGATCGAAATATCTTTGAATTCTGAAGGAATGTCCGAATTATTCCAAAGGTCAAACTTTTCGTCTGCCTGCATAAGTATATTTTTCTGGAAGACTGTATGGGTCAAGATATCAGCTGCAGCTCTTATCATCCTCGATACCGCGGCAGACCTCAGATAGCTTATGACGTTGTCATTATAGTCTTTGTCTTCTCTCTTGATCTCCGGGAAGGAAACCTTCTCCTTTTCCGTACAGATACCATCCAGCAACTGTCGGGCATTGTTAAACGAAATGTCGTTGTATCGATAGGCATCTTGAACATCGGATGTGAGGTAGGCGATATCGTCAGCCGCTTCAACAACAAGCGACAATGGGTTACGATAAAGCACGTGTCGCTGGGGTTCAAAAAGACCGCACTTTTCAAACGCAAGCGTCGCAAACGCCTGCTCATCGCACATGAACCCAAACTTTCCTTTTTTCGCCAAATCGGCATTACTTGGAAAAGGATATTTTACCATCGCGGTAAGGGTTCCGGCGCTCAACCGAAGACCGCCGCGTTCTTTCCATCCCGCGAGTTTCGTTGCAATTCTAAAGCCTTGAGCATTTCCATCAAAGAGCGTGAGGTCTTTCGCATAGTCCTCGTTACCCAATGCGTTTTTTACGACCTCCAGATCATTTCCCTCTCCCCCGGGACTGAAGAATTCACGGATGGATGACTCGCCTGAGTGACCGAATGGAGGATTGCCAAGGTCGTGTAGTAAGCAGCCATTGAATACGAGTTGCGAGAAGGCTTCAGCATCCTCATACTCAAGTCGCAGCTTCTTCGAAATACGCTTTGCGATCGTTTGGCCGATGTGAGCGACTTCATAAGTATGTGTCAACCTATTCCGAACGAAATCCGTGCTGGGCAGGGGATATACCTGCGTTTTCCCCTGCAACCTTCGAAATGCAGAGGAAGTCAAAATGCGTTCACTATCCTTATGAAAAGTCGCGTTTCGATCTTCATCAGCGGGGTATTCAATTACACCATCCGCGACCCTAGTTTGGCTAAGAAGCCGCTCCCACGTAAACTTGCTCAACACTGGCCCCCAAACAACAAAAAACGTTTTATATCTACATATAAATGTAGAAAAGGTAAGCGTTGGCGTTTTCGCTCGAAGTTGCATCCAAACCTGCTGGTACCGCACACAATCCGAAATATGCCCGTCCAGTAATTTCGCTGAAGCTTTCTGGATTGGCAACAGATGCGAACTTATTGAAAGGCCTATAACTCCAGCGCATATAAGCCTGCCCCTGAATACTACCAAGAAATCACCAACTCAGGATGCTCGGTTACGATCGACGGTCTGAACGCGTCCTGTTCGAGGTATCGGGGACGCCACGTATACGGGAATCTCTCAGCCTTCAGCCACTCTTCCAGTGCCTTTGCTTCTGCCGTGTCCGACAGGTCGAACGGAAGTTCCTGCACCACACGATACTGCCGATGGCCTTCCATCGCCACGGCATCGATAGCCGTGGCGATGGTAGCGGGGTTGAACAGCTTCTTGGCATATTTGGCGCGATGGTTCATGGCCATAAGATGATTGCCATCCGACCTTTTCATTGAAAGGCGCTCCCCAGATAGATGTCGGTGATCTTGAGGCGGCCATGGCCGAGTTCGGCGGAGATTTGCCGCCGCGCGGCGCGGTCGGTCTCGCGTTCCTGTTGGGTCATGGTGGCCCAGTCCTTGCCGCCTACCAGTGGGCAGGCTTGGCCGGTCAGAACACGATAGCGGTTCTGGGCATAGGCGTGGCGGTATCCATGCGTATTCCGGAGATCCACCTTGAGGGTCTGATATTCGAACCGCTTGAGGTGTTCGACATAGCTGAGGTGGGCCGGGATCAGGCTGCCACGGCCGGGCACGAGTTTCATGACGTGCTGGAGCACCTGACGTTGTTCCAACGTGGTAATCGGAACAGTGCGCGCCCTGCCTCCCTTTGTCCAGCTTGCTTGCAACGTGATGTGGTCGCCACGTATGGCGGCTTGCGGTTGGAACTTCATGGCTTCTTCGCGGCGCAGACCGAAAGCCGCCTGCAACAGCAGCGAGGCTTGTATGTACGGGCATTCAATCGCCTTGAACTTGGTGGGATCGAGGGTTTGGGCGCGGTTACGAGTCACCTCGCCACGTTCGGCCACGCCATAGTGGACATTGTCCCGATGAACGACATTCGGCTTGTTGACCTTTTCGGCCCACCAGCGCAGCCATGTGAGCCGGTTGCGGATACTGGCGTTGGTAGTGTCGGCATCGAGCCATTTTTCCACCAACGCTTCAATATGTTTGGGTTTGAGCGAGCCAGCGGACGGCAATTTGTAGCCGAGGTCGCTGAGATCGTTGGCCATTGCGGTCAGCCCGCGCTTGCGGTTGGTTTGCGTGCCGAATGAGCCATCTTTGTTACGTTGCGTAAGACGCACGAGGTCCATGGTCAGATTGTCCATCATGTTCTCTTCCGTTGAGCGGTGAGTGTTGATGGCTGATGCCTGTCCTTGGATCAGGTCACCCCGCGAAGGTCATTCGCGGCAAGCGCCGGAATGCGTCAGTCAGTGGTCCTTTCGTGGTAAAAGCCTCCCGAGCCAGCCGGGTGGCTGGCCTGTGTGGTGTGCCCTGTTGGGCACCGGCACCGGTTCAGTGAGAAACGGTATCGGGAACGGATGCCGCTGCGGCGGCGCGCGAATATATGAAGCAGGCATGGAAGCCCTCCTTTTGCTGGGGAAACGGTCAATTAAGATGGATCAGCATTAGGCGTGATCTGGCGAGATAATGAACGCCGCCGGTTCGTAATTTCCAGCAGCGTGTACTGAAAATGACCAGCGAAGCGAAGCCTTGGCACGCGGTCATTGCAGTGTCATGTGGCATCCTTTGCGTGCAAGTGGCTACGGCTCTGGCTTTGTTGGCGGTCCGTCACTCCCTAATCAATAAGGGAGTGACGGACCGCGCCGCCCGCACGGTCGGATGTGCGACATCCGACCTGTCCCGCAAGTCACTGCGCGTGGCCTGGTCGCGCCTCTGAGATATGTCAGCAGGCGATGGACCCTGCCCTGTCTCCGCCAACCCGCAAGCCGTGTGCCGCCGCAAGCGGTCTCCCGAGCACAGGCTGGCGGAACGCCGGCAACGACAGAGTGTGGGGGGCCATCGCCGACGCATCTCAGAGGCGCGTCCCGCCCCTGCTCCGTTCATGCGGGAGCGCGGGCAACGGGAGGCCCGAAATGGAGCCCGCGGCGTCATCTCGTCCGGTGGGTAAGCATGCGGCGGCGTGTGTTGTCGTGCTTCCGTGGGCACGGTCACGCCTGCGACCGGTAGAGGTCGTGGTTAGTCCCTGCGGATCGTCCCGCAAGGCATCCAGCCGTATCCCGAACGGGAGCCTCGGCCGGAGCCTCCTTGCGGCCCGCCCCTCATCAGGGCCTTGAGGCACCCCGACCGGTCGCGAAAGGCGTGACCGGAGAAACCCAACGGGAGAACCCGACATGAGCACACAACCAACCGCCCGCCCCACCCATCACGTCTTCGTGGTGGACGGCGAAGGCACCACCGCCTTCTGGACCAAAATCGGAGCCGCATGGCAGCATGCCGACGGCAAAGGGTTCAACATGACCCTCAACGCCATCCCGCTCGACGGCCGCGTCGTCGTTCGCAACGTTAAGGCCGCTGAGGAACGTACCGGCAAGGGGCGCAAATAATGCGCCCCGCCTACTCCGCCCGTAACGGCCATCTCGTCTTCGAGATGGCCGTTCCCGAAAATACGGTCATCCATGGCGACTGCATTCCCATCATGGCCGGACTGCCCGCCGAAAGCGTGGACTTCGTGCTGACCGATCCGCCGTATATCTGCAACTACCGTGACCGGCAGGGCCGCACGATTGCCAACGACACCAACGGTGACTGGCTGGAGCCTGCCTTCCGCGAAATCTACCGCTTGATGAAACCCGATACGTTGTGCATCAGCTTTTACGGCTGGACCGCGACAGAGGCGTTCCTGGCGGCGTGGGCCGCCGCCGGATTCCGGCGAGTCGGACACATCGTGTTCTGCAAGGACTACGCCTCCCGCAAGGGGCTGTTCGAGGCGCGGCACGAATGCGCCTACGTGCTGGCCAAAGGCCGTCCACAACTCCCGGCCACACCGTTGTCGGACGTGTCTGGCTGGGTTTATACCGGTAACAAATTGCACCCGACCCAGAAGCCGGTCGAGGTGCTGGAGCCGCTGATCCGCACCTACTGTCCGCAAGGCGGGCTCGTGCTGGACCCGTTCTGTGGGTCAGGCTCGACGCTGGTCGCTGCGAAGAGCTGCGGGCGGCGCTATCTTGGCATTGAGCTTGATCGTGACCATGCCGAGGTCTCGCGCAACCGCCTGTCTCCATTGTGAGGCAGGCAAGGGTTATCGGCCCACCATCACCCCAAGTTTCTACCTACCACAATTTACAGGTGCTTGACCGGCGGCAATTTCTGTTGAGTGTACGTTTTCGGGGGAATGAAACCATCGAACGCCCTGACATTGGAAATTTTGGCTCGGAAGCGTGGCTTCCGATTTCGCGGGGGAATGAATGACCGAGAACACAAAACAGCCCGATCCCATTGATATCCACGTTGGTGCACGTATCCGGCTTCGCCGCACCCTTCTCGGCATGAGTCAGGATCGGTTGGGAACCAGCCTCGGCATTACCTTTCAGCAAATCCAGAAATATGAACGCGGCATGAACCGCGTCGGAGCCAGCCGTTTGCAGCTCATAGCGAATATCTTGGACGTTCCGGTGTCGTTCTTTTTTGAAGACGCCCCCTCAGAGAATGACAACATTCCGGGCGCGACCAGCAGCAATAAATTCAATCCTATCAACGAGTTTCTGGCGTCGTCGGAGGGGTTGAATCTCAATCGTGCCTTTGTGAAGATTCAAGATACTAAGGTCCGCCGCAGCATTATCGAGTTGACCAAGGCACTCGCTGTCGATCACGAAATTTGACGTCTGCTCAGCGCCGCGCTCGCTTCGATAGAGTACACGTAAAACACGCATCAGGTTGCATATTTACAATTCAGAACGCTTGGCTTTACATCGGATTCCCGTCATCGCGCTGGGGAGCCCAGATGAAAATCCTGTTTTTCTTTCTCGCCCTTTTTTTCTCATCCACTTCAACTGCGCTGGCGGACTGTCCCGCCCCTGCTGACAGCAGTTTCGCAGCGGCAGCCAAAGCCAAATTCGACTGTTCGAGTTCCCTGCCCCTGAAAGGGCATGAGACTGACCGGAAGTTTCAGGTTCATTACAACTTCCCCAAAACCCTGCCCGATACCAGCAAGCTGCCGTGGCTGGCGATCAATCCCGATCAAGACCCCGCAGGTTATATGAAGGCGATCCTCGCCTATGTGACCAAGGTGAACGCCCGCCCGGAGATCGACTGGCGCATTGAGGATAACAAGCAGGAACACTGGTGCGATGCGCCGTGGTTCTTCATGTTGCGTGAACCGCTACGCGGCATGACGACCGAACGCTGGTCACGCCCCAAGGAGCTTCATACGCTTCAGACAGGCTGGGAGCGTAATTTCGCGGTCGGCATCTATAACGATGTGGCCTGTTACGGTTTCGGTCAGATTTGGGAGAATCCGGCGTTTCCGAAGACACGCGGTTTTGCGTTCACCGAAGGTGCCGTTTCGGCAAAGATGCTGTTCACCTCCGCCACGCCGTCGAGCGTTCCGTATCTGGCCGGTTCGAAGGAATGGGACATAGCCGGGAAAAAAGACGGCGGCACCATGACCATGCGCCTTTTGCAGCTCGACATCTCGGTCAAAGACAAACGCTCACCCAATGGCTGGTTTTTCGGGACGTTCGTGTACAATGCGATGCAGCCCGGCAACACGCCTTATGAACGTCTGGTGCCGGTCGGGTTGATCTGGGGCAGCGATCCCGCTCTGAACGCCGACGCTTACCTGAGCAAGGCCATGACGCCGACAGAAAGCTGGGTCAATCCCGACGTTGTGGCCCAGTTCTACGCCCTGCCGAGGCAACATCTGGGGCTGTTCGGGCGCGCCAACGGCCCGGTAGACAATCCCCAGTCCGCCTGCATCACCTGCCACCAGCGCGCGCTCGATTGGGGAACAGCGGTTTTGCCAGATACTTGGCAAGAGACTGAAGCTGAAAAGCTGCTTCCGGATGTCCCAAGCGATCCCTACGACGACAAGGCCATCGCCGCATACTTCCGCAACATCGGGACGAATTCGCCTGTCGCGGATACGCAGTCTCTCGATTACGTCCTGCAGGTATCGAAAGGCATTGCGGCGTTCCGCAACTGGGTTGCAACCGACTTCCCTGACCATGCAGCCTCCACGACCGATGTGCCGCCCTACCCGTTCAAACAGTCAGACCCCGACACGTGTGCCTGTGCGCCGACAAACGCCAAAGCGGTCACGATTGACAACACCGTTGAGGGCATCAGCGAAGAAAATGGACCCGACCCCACAGGAAGGCTTTTCCTTCGATGAGGTAAGCTGATACACAAGGTGTACTTCGTCTTCGGGGGCCATGCATGCTGTCATTAAACGTCTTTGGCCGCTTTCTGATCGTGGACGCGTTTGGCAACGACCGCAGCCCGAAAAGCGCAAAGGCGCGAGGTGTCCTCGCCTTGCTGGCCATGTCGCAAGGCTACTCCCGTAACCGTGTCTGGTTACAGGATAAACTGTGGAGCGACCGGGATTCCAAAAAGGGATCGGACAGTCTGCGCCAAACGCTCGTTGAGATACGGCGGGCGTTTGGTTCTTATCAGGCGGCCCTGAAAGCTGACCGCGAAAAGGTGGCGCTTGACCCGGCGCTCTTTGCCATAAAATACCATCTTCTTTCCAACTCCAATGACTGGAACGACGAACAGAATGCGTTTGCCGATCTGGACATTGACGATCCCGAGTTTGACGACTGGATAAGAAACCTGCGGCTGTCCCTTGCGGACAAGGCGCGCACGCGGCCACCACAGTCTCTGCGCAGTCATACGGTCCCTAAACCTGCGATTTTTTTCCAGTGCCAGTCCGACAACCAGCCTGCGAGCGAATTGATCTCCTCGCGGTTGATTGCGCTGACAACGACATCGCTGCGTGATCTGGACGACTTCCAGATATTTCCCCTTTCCCCGGCGACGTCTGAGCGGGGCGCACGGCCGCCTGCTACAGGTCTTGCTATCGCGGTTCGGGCCGTCACCATGACTCCGCACAGTCATATGGCCTTCACCCTCAGCCATGCTGAAACGGGACAGATATATTGGTCACGGACGGTTCGCATCTCGGTCTTCTCCGAAGAGTCCCTGCTGCATGAGTGCGGTACACTGGTCCAGGCTATTCTTTCGACATTGCGTGACAGGAAGGATCAGCTTGCGATTTCCAATTCGGCGGCGATGCTGGCGAGCCACGCGCGTGACCTGATTTTCCGGTTTGACCGCAACAGCCTGAGAGAGGCCGACTCGCATCTGCGTTATGCGTACGACCGCGAACAGCGACCGCAGTATCTGGCATGGCGGGCATTTTTACGGAACATGGCGCAGTTTCAGCATCGCAGCAGCGCCTTTCTTGACGATAAAGTCACATCGGAGGAACTGGTGCAGGAAGCGCTACGGCAGGACGCAGGCAGTGCCAGCGTTCTCGGCATTGGTGCCCATCTCGAATATCTCGGCGGAGGATCGAGCCGCGGTTCGTTGAGGCTGGCCGAACGCGCCGTAAGCCTTGATCCACTGAACGCCGTCAACATGGCCATCCTGTCGAATTCGGAACTGGTTCTCGATAAACTTGAGGATAGCCGCCGGTCTGCGCTGACCGCACTGGCGCTGACGGGCACCGGTGAGCACCGTGCCTTCGTCGAATTTTTCTGCTGTATGTCTGCCGCTGCGGTGGGCGACTATGCCACGGCAATCGGTCATGCCGAGGTTGCCTTTCTCCTGCGCCCTGCATTCCGTGCACCGCTGAGATACCTGATCGCGCTTTATAAGCAGATGGGCATGATCGCTCAAATGGAGCGCGCCATTGTGCAATTGCAGCAGCTTGAGCCGGATTTTATGCCATCGCGTTTCCTCGACGCCGACTATCCGATCACGACCATGCGACGCATCCGGCTGATCGATACCATCGCAGGCTAAACCGCGCAAACACTTTAAAGCTTTTGGTTGATTCACGCTGGAATCACGATGGCGCGCTAGCGTCCCCCCATTGAAACACATGGGCGCCGAAAATGAGTAATGAAGATATCGTTGCAGACCACCTGAAGGCTGCATTGCTTGCAACCAACACAGATAAACCGTTTCTCGCTTACCTCATTCAGATGGCGCTGATTGAAACCAGAGGTGCGTGGAAGGACTTGCAGCTCCCGGACAGCGTTGATCAGCCTGTCGACGAGATTCAGCACTATGACAGCGCTTCCGAATTCCTGTCGCGACTGCCGTTATCACAACACCGCGCGCGCATGAAAACCAGCTTTCTTTAATCCATAATCGCGGTTGGCCACCGATCCAACGCCAGCCGATATTGCGAGGAGCGCTATGTTAAAACTTGAATTTGGCAAGGCAACGATATCTGCAAAGCGCGCTGGGCCGATCACATATCTCATGGCAACCGGCGTCTGCAAGGACGATGGAGAAACCTATGATTTTCTCCAGTTACCGTTTTTTATCTACCCACCCCAATGGGGGTTCTTTGTCAAGATCGGGGGCTCCACGCTCAAGAAGGATGACAGTTTTTCCTATACGGAGCTCATCCAATATCCTCCCAATGTGGATTTCGTGCATGTGAAAACCGAGAGCGGATCAGAACTCGTCAAAATCGAAAATGTCTCGCTCAACTTCATACCTTATGCGGAAAGCGAGACAGGAATCGTCGGAATGTTCAGCGTTTTCAACCGCATTGGCACGATGGAATACATGATCGCCAAGGCTGACGCTATTTTACCAGCGATCTACAAACACGTCTTCGGCCCAGCGGCTTATGAGGAGTGCGAGAAATACATGAAGGACCACACGGGAAAGTAGAGGGGCATCCCATGAATCTCGACATTGTTCCACATCCGATCCCTGACTTTGAAGCCTCTGACGTGCTTCAGATTCGCCATATTGTAAAACGCCTTGAACTCCCCGAGGAGTTTGCAGCAGAGGCAACGGTGCAAATTGGCAAAGCGGCTCGCTACTCAACAGTGACACCGGCCAACCTAGCGCTCGTTGTCAACAAATCACGTGAAAAACTGGGCCTCCCCGAATTGTCAGAACTTGTTCTGCCTGGTGGTAAACCTGTCTGGTTTGCGGGGGAGAAAGCCCAGGGACCAGTCAGGCTCAGGGCAGGTGAATTGCTGGACGGCGTACATTCCGCCTACTTCGTAGGTGAACTCCTCACACGAGTCCGAAGCACGCCGGAAGAAGTTGCAGCCGTTATCGACGAGGCAGGCGGTCAGGTTTTAGCAATACCGGAGATTCTTGCATAAAACGAAATCCAAACCCTCAAGGAGGACACGAAATGGTTGCAGCGTGCAGAAATTGGTATGCGTGGCTTGACACGATGCCACCCAAACCAGATACGCTTCACGTGACGGGTGACGTGGTGGTGGGCAATCCCGGAATAAATGCCGTTCTGACGATGAGGGAGCCGCAGGGGTTCAATCCCGGCGTACTCATCTTAGACTTACATCTCGTTCAGCTACCGGGTATGTGGCCGCAAATGGTGTCGTGTACAACGGCAAAATTCGAGCGCCATTTGACACCCGGAAACGGCCCTTATTCGTCCGTTGAGATATACTTGGACAACGAGCGAATCGCGTTCATAGATGACATCAAGGCCATAGCCTGAAAGAGATCTTTGGCTCACATTAAGCAAGTTCTCGAAATCGTGCTTTCGCTCACACCAAAAATGCTTGCCACCTTGGATAGGGTCACTCCCTTTTTTCTAAGGTGGCAAATCTGCTGTATCTGACTGACCGTTAATTTCCGCTTTCTGCCAAACTTCACCCCGCGCTTGCGTGCCGCCTCACGGCCCTGTGCGGTATTTTCCAGTATCCGCCGCCTTTGCCAGCGCGCGGCCCACCCTACCAAGAACGCAATGAGGTCAGCCATCTCGGACGTGGTGTCGATAAACGCCTCATCCAGCAGTCGCAGCCCCGCACCCGCATCCCTCACCGCCTTAAGGATATTCACCAGATCAAGCGGATCGCGTGCCACCCGATCCGTGGCGGTGGACAGCATCACGTCGCCAGGCTGAAGGCTGGCCAATAACCGCGCGAGCTCCGGTCGATCGTCACGGCTTTTGCCACTGCGCTTTTCATGGAAAATCTCCACACATCCGGCCCTTTCAAGCCGCTCAATCTGGTAGGCGAGGTCTTGGGTCTCGGTACTGACACGAGCATAACCGATGAGTCGGGCGGGCAGGTAATCCTTCATCATAGCGAGGTCTCCAGTTTAAATCCCTTGAAGACCACAGAAATTCTAAATGTCTTTCGAAGGCATGACTAAGAATTACTACCCATAAAAAGTCACGACTTTTGCAAGTAGGTCAGATTCACAATCTGTAACGGAATATAATCTTTATCAATACTTAATATATTTGGATTTTGGTGATCAATTTACACGTAGCATTCATCGGGGCGTGGCACGGGCTTACCCGTCAAAAGTCGTGATTTTTGATAACCAGAGTCAGTGAATACACTGACCGGGCAGCGGTCAATCCGGCCCGTTCAAGGCACGGAATCTGCCCGGATTTTTGGGGGTGAGGATTATCCGTGAAGCATTTCAGATATGATATTCGACATCGTGATGCGCACGCCCGTCGTGCGGAGAGCAGTGGCGTCATGGCGACGCTGGCGATCATCGTCATTGTCGCGTCCGCCTGCTTGGAAAGTTCCGAGGCGGCCGCGTTTACCCCCGGAGCGGAGGTCGCGCGCGTGATCGGGGAGCATAAAGCCGCAACCGTCCTGATCGCGGCTAAGAAAAAGCCGACCCGGGCAAGGCGCAATCCCGGCAACGGGGACCAGCTAATCGGTCCCGCATCCAATCCGCTGGCCGAGATCCTTGGCGGGATTGCTATGGGTGCCCTCGGCGTCGGCTCGGGGGGCGGTTCCGGTGGTTGCGCCGTGGACTACACCACACCCAACCCGACCAGCTGCCGTGTATCCCGCTACACCGGTCCGGTCGAAGAGCCGGTGCAGCGCTCACGCAAGCCGCGTAAGCAGGCTGAGCGGGGCAAGGGCAAGGCAAGCAGTTACACCTGCTTCAACAACAGCGGCCTGCCGTACCACTCCAGCACCTACAAGCTCGGTTGCTACTTCTCCGAACTGGATAAGCCGGGCTCACGGCTCTCGGATGGCCTGAGCAACATCAAATAGCCTCTACGCCTCAACTGTGCCCGCCGAGGCCTGCGAGGCTTCGCCCGGCAACCCGCCATCAGTCTCACCATCAGGGATTTCCCATGCAAAAAATCGTGAAGTTTCTACCTGCCCTTCTGTGGGTCGTCGCGGCGGCGGTCGTGTTCCCGCTGTTCGCACCCACCGCCTACAACGCGCTTCTGTTCTGTGGCCGTCTGGCAGCCGCCCTGATGTGCCTCGGCCTCGCCTTCGTTGCGTTCCGAACGCGGGCGCAATGGCTGGTTCCGCAGCTAGCCGCATCGGTCGTCGCCATCGGCGCGGCCAACTATGTCAGCGGGGAAGGGTTCAAGCTCATCACGCCGAGCGAGGCGCACATGCTCACCTTGGTGAAGGAAGGCCTTGAGAAGCAAGGTCCGCAGGCCGTCGCGGAATATACCGACCTCGCCGTGTCCGGCAGTGAATGCGACAACGGCAACGGCACGTGGGATTGCCGGTTCAACCTGTCCTACAAGATGACCTCCACCGGCAAAACCTTCGACAACGAGTCGCAGTATGTAGAGTTCGAAAAAGGCTCCGGTAAAATTTCGGGCATGCTCGCGGCCGAAGGCTGCGAGCTGGATTTCCAGTGGACCCAGCGCTTCCGGGCGTCGTCCTACTATTCCCCAGCGATAGAACCGGTGCGGTGGTCGTCCTGCAATGTCAACGATAACAACAAGGCCTACAAGCGGAACCTTTTCGTACGCGGTGGTGGCGGCCTGTCGTTTCTGCTCACCAAAGGGGACCCGGCGGCGCAACTGACGCTTGAGCCGTATTCGCTGTGGTATGCCAAAGGCATGGTCAAGGACAAGACGGGCGCAAGCGATGCAGACTGCGCCTACGCCCCCGGTAACCAGCTGGAAGTGCGCTGCACGGTGCAGGGCGAAAAGGTCGTGTGGGAGGGTACTACCGACATTTTCCAGCCGAAGACGCAACTGAAAACCAGCGTCACCAAAACCGTCGTCATCGTGCCGAAGGGCGATCACTGGGCGATAAAAGAGTGACCCGCGCCGTCAGCATGATCGTGGGGGGCTGCCTGCTGGCGGCCCCCGCCGTGGCCGAGGAACGGCCGCTGCCCCTGCGCCAGCCGTTCAAGCTCGATACGGAAACCGGGTGCTTTGACTACACTGGCACGGCGGCGGTGTTCGACGGCCGGTTCAAGCGCGGAGCCTATGTCAGCGTCACCATGGATGACCCGGCCCGCATCCCGGCCATGGATGCCCCCGAATACAAGACCAGCGAGCCGGGGTTCTGGTTCGGGCCGCTCCCGAAAACCGGCTCCTATTCCATCATGTTCATGCCGGGCTACCTGCACGGCACGCCCGGCACGGTGTTGATCTGCGGCCGGACATTCGCGCCCGGAAGCCGGGAGGAAGCGGCCCACCGCAACGAGGTGGTGGACGACATCATGGCCAACGATCTGTACTCGCGGGCGCTCCTGAAGCAACCGAAGACGCTGGCGGTTCACCCCGACGCGGACAGCCCGCAGGCTGACGTGTGAGGGTTCGCGGTGCGCGACGTGATCATGCGGGCCGGAGAAGGTGCGGACGCGTCAGCGCTGCAACCGCGTGTCGCAGGCAGCATCAAACACTACGCCAACCTCCATGAATCGCCCTTCGACGTGTTCGCGGTCTGCACCCCGGTCGAGGCCGGACAACCCGCCAAGACGGTCAAGCTGCCCGGCAACACCAAGGACTGTGTTTTCGCGGGCGGCTGGCTGGAATGCTCATATCTCGCCTCCAGCGACATGATTCCGGCCGAATGATCGCAAGAATCTGGCGAGAAACTGAGCGATCATAAATAAAGAGCCAGCTACCTCAGGGAAAAAGTAGCTGGCCTAGACTGGAGATAAACTTATGAAATCAAATCTTCTTGTCGGCTTCCGCAATTCTCGCATTCGCTTGGGGTGTTGCAACATGGCAAGCACTTCCTTCTGAATAGACGAATGTTGCGATGGCAATTAACGCAGAGGCAACAAGGCTGCCAAGAACGCCCCAGAGTAGCTTGGAATACCAAGGCTCTGGCTTCACGTACCTCTCGACGATAGCTTGAACTTTAGGGTCGACGAGTTTTTCAAATTCGGGGTCCATTATACAACTCCGAGGCCCACTATCAGGCGCAGGGGGGCTAGTTCCTGCTCATTTACCCACTAGGGGTAAAATTCAGTGTTCGTTTTCATGGGATAGCCTCCGGTTTAAAAAAGCCCTCAATCAGGGCACTTTAACTTTGCGACAGAATCATCTTATTGTCAATATTGTCGACAAAATTGACTTTTGATCCCATCTCGCGTATGGTGAGCCAATCTTCACGAACCCTCGTAGAAAACCGAGGAGAAGGAGGTGAAATGACAAACGTTTCCACTACAGCCGGCGACAAGCAGGCTGTAGAAAATCAGCCCGTGCCCAAAAGCAAGGAATGGAAAGGTTTGTATCCGAAGGTAACTGTACGTCTGAACGGCCCCCTGGGAGACGTAGTAGACGAACTTCAAGAAGCAACTCACGCCGCCTCTCCGAGCGACGTGGTGAAGAGAGCTCTTGTTATTTATCATACGTTGGTAAAGCAGAAACTAGCTGGAAACGAACCCTACATTGAGCAAAAGGAAGGGGACACGACCAAACGTATTCCCATTTTCTTATAATATTTTCCAACAAGAGAGGTGCTCAGGCACCTCTCTTGTCTTTTAAGCCAAGCGTACATCAAAACTAGCTGATACTCCCAAAAAACGGCGCTCAAGGGCTTGAAACCTTAAAAGTTTCGATAGAAGCGTGACTTATCGCCGTCGATAATACGTCTCCCATGCCAGCCGGATATCGGCAAACGACCATTCGCGGCGACGGCCAAAGCCGGGGCTTTGTCGAGTGAAGCAGTTCGCCAGCCCGGTTTCCCGCTGGAATTTCATAAACCACGCCGTGGATTTGGGTTTGCCGCGCGGCGTGGGTTCGATCTGCCGAACAATTCCGCTGTGTGCCCAGCACTCGTGCGGGTTCGGTACTGACGCCGGATCGCAAAGAAAGGTTCGCAGTCGCTGCAAGGTGACATCGTCGGGTGACTGATGAATGTCCTTGCGCAATTCAGCCACGGCTAGGGCTGCGCCCTGGCGTGCCGCTTCCCGCAACATCGTTTCCAGTTGGGTATTGGTAAGCACGAGCGCTTGCATCGGTTCCATGAGATGCCTTTCATTATGCGAACTGTTATCCATGCTGCTGGCGGCGACCAGCAAGACCTTCGAGAAATGACCGCTTCGTTAAATTCCGGCCAACTCGCCAAGGCGCTGGGTGACGGGCCGCAACGGATCGACCAGCCCGAGATCGTAGATCATCGTGGTCTCAAGGTTGCCTTTGTGGTCCACGTAGTGGGAGACCGCTTCACGGGATACCCCCTGCCCCGTCAGCATCAGCGAAATCGCGATGCGCTTGAGGTCATACAGCTGGAAGTGGGTTGGCACGCCCGGCAGTGTCTTGAACCGTGCCAATCCTTTACGGAAGTTATCGCGAGGTAGCGATGAGTCTGCATGGGACGGGAACACAAGGTCGCTCTGCGGCCAGCGAAGCCGCTGGGACCGCACCATTTCCGCTACCTTGCTATGGATCGGCACCGTACGATAAGCGTACTCGTAGAGGGAGCGCGAGAGCTTGATACCCTTGGTATTATGCTTGTTCCAAATAAGCTGGCCGAGATCAAAATGCGCAAACTCGGCATTGGCGAGATCGCTCGGCCGCGCCATCGTCAGGAACAGAATGCCCATATAGTTGCAGAGTTCGGCCATTTGCTCGTTGGCCGTCAGGGTATGGGCTTTGACGAGAGCCTCATTGCGTTTTGCAAGGCCGCTCAAGTTTTCGATTTCGGGCACGGCGTCGAAAACCGGGTAGAAGATGTGCGCGGTAATCTGGCGGATTTGCTCCATAGAATAGTCCCGCCTCTGGCGGATGACCTTACGCTTTCGCAAAGGGTGGGCAGGATTGCGCATATCGACCAGTTGCATTCGGATAGCCCAGTTAAACAGGGCCAGAACATGCCGAAGGGCGGTGTTGTAGACATACGGTGAGCTAAACTGCTTCTGGTAGCGCTCAATATCCAGCGGCTTGATCGAGGATAACGGCCGATCCAAGAACATCGTGCCCAGATCAACGTAGTTTCGGATGTTCTTGCCCCTCTTGGTCACGACCTTGGGAGCGCGCCGGAGCCATTTCGCCATCAGCATAACGAAAGAATGCTTATAGCCGTCCGACAACCCGGAAACATGGCTCTCCCAGTAACGGCCTATTGCCTCACGGACCGTCATGAGGTGGATACGAC
Organism: Agrobacterium sp. NPDC090283; assembly: GCF_044769685.1. NCBI lineage: Bacteria > Pseudomonadati > Pseudomonadota > Alphaproteobacteria > Hyphomicrobiales > Rhizobiaceae > Agrobacterium > Agrobacterium sp. NPDC090283. Next base: position 49,462 of record NZ_JBIVYG010000013.1, read on the forward strand.
GCGGATCATTTTCATCAAGGTCCGGGTTTTCGCCAGCTTCGAGCCTCTTTTCGCGGTCGATAACCGCCAGTCGCGCAGACGCGACGTTCAGGACGATATTCGATCCCAACGCTTTCCGGTGGCGCTTTTGGTTGAACATGTAGGCATGTACGAATGTCTTATTGCCCAACGCCGTTACGCGCAGACCGAGCCCAGAAACGGAGCCATTGCGAATAACACCGTCACCGCCAACGGGATAATCCCAATAGATTTCCTGATCCTTTTCCGCAGGACACGACGCTCCGGAAACGAGCAAATCAGTTAAGTAGATCTTGGGCATTTCATGTAACTTCCATGTAACGGATTTATACAAAATGTTACATGAGAAGTGAAGTAATGACGAAATTGCACTTCAATGAAATGATTACATTACAATCATTTGTATTTATTTCATGAATCTAAAAATTAAGCCGGAGGCCCTACGAATCTGAGGGTCAGGAGTTCGAATCTCTTCGGGCGCGCCAAATTTTCCAAACAGTTACGTGATTTTGACTCGGCAATGCCGGGTTCATGTAACTTTCATGTAGCGGAACAAAATTTCTGGAATAAACAATACAAAAGGCCCCGAATGGACCTTTTATATCGAATATTCATGCATTCAGATCATAGTGGAAGACAATCTGCCCGCGCTCAGCGATTCTTATCGCCAGACGAGAATGTTCTTGTTCACAAAACTAACCACTTCCGGCTGCGAACAAGTCTTGCCTTTGTAGACCATGCCCTTTGATACGGCGTTCCCTTGATCAGTCAGGCATACCTCAGAGAGGTCGTAAGGTGTACTACGCTTATCGGCTTTAACGGCTACCGCGCTGGTTTCGGCGCTCGGCGCAGAGACACACCCACCAAGAAACATCAGGGCGACAATCGAAATGGAATTCCGCATCGTGAACATTCTCCTTTGTATAGCTTGCCATTAACAAAGCGCGGCACTCCCGAGAAGGCACATTTTCCGCAAATTATTGCATTACTTTTCAGCATCTTACTGAAAAATATCAAATGTTATGCAACTCGAGTTACCTAATCCTCGCGCATCGCCCTGTTGATCTGGTCGGCGAGCGGTTTGACAAGATAGGACAAGGCAGTTCTTTCGCTTGTCTTGATATACGCTTCAACCGGCATGCCTGCGAGCAGGTTGAGATTACCCAGTTTCGACACCTCCTCCGGCTCGATCTGGACACGCACCGTATACCAGCTTTCGCCCGTCTGCGGATTACGGGCAAGGTCGGCAGCAACCGTTTTTACCTGACCAGCGATTTCTGGGGTTGTGCGTTGGTTGAAAGCGGAGAAACGCAGGACTGCCTGTTGGCCAATATGCATCTGGTCGATGTCGGCGGGCTGTATGCGGGCTTCCACCACGAGACGGTCGTGAACCGGAACGATCTGCATGATGGTTTCCCCTGCCCCGACAACGCCGCCGATGGTATGGACCGCAAGTTCATGAACTATACCATCCTGCGGGGATCGGACGTCGATGCGTTTCAACTGATCTTCGGCCGTAATCTTTTGTTCCGTTAGCTCGGCGAGCTTGTTGTCGACGTCGCGTAGTTCCGTCAAGACTTCGGCCAGGCGATCCTGATCAAGCTGAAGGATCTGGAGTTCAGTTTCTGTGACGCGCGTTGCTGCCCTTGCAATCTCGGCCATCAACTGGCCGCGTTCGCCGTCCAGTTGGGCTCTCAGTCGCTCCAGTTCCGCAAGGCGATTGAACTGGATCAATTGCTGATCCGCGAGGCTTCTGACGCGAACGAGTTCCTGTCCAATCCACGACAATTCCTCTTCCTTGGCATTTTTGCGAACAATGAGCCCCTCATTTTCTTGATGTATCTGGTCGATACGCTGCCTCAACTGAGCCTTCTGACCATCTAGTGTTTGTTTTCGGGCGACAAAAAGAGCCATCTCAGCTTTAATATATTCGACGCTGTCTGCTTCAACCTTCTCGCCAAACAATATCGCCGGAGCCGTCACTACCGCCGCGTTCTCACGCTCGGCTAAAAGTCGCATACGTCGGGCGTTCAACTGATCAATCTGCTTCGTAACCATGGCCAGACTCGCCCGCGTCACCGTATCGTCAAGCCGGATAAGCAGATCACCGGCCTTGACGACAGTCCCGTTGCGCACCCGGATATCACCGACAATGCCACCTTCTCGATGCTGGATGCGTTTCACGTTGCCGTCGACAACAACAGTACCCGCGCCCACCACTGCACCGGAAAGATTAGCAGTCACGGCCCAGCCGCCAACACCCAAAACCATCAAGGCAACGGTTCCTGCGCCTGCAATGGTATAAAGCCGGATGGAGTGGCTGGCAGCGCTTGGCTTCAAGGTGTTGGGATTCATGCTTTTTCCGATACTGCGCGCATTGTCGCCTTACGCAAAACCTCGTCACGCGGACCGAAGCCAACCATAGCGCCTTGGGCAAGGACGAGAACGTTATCGACAGCAGAAAGCGCATTGGGCCGGTGCGCGACAATCACCACGATGGCACCTTGCTGACGGGCGATGACAATCGCATTCGTCAGCGCCATTTCGCCTTCCGCATCGAGGCTGGCATTGGGTTCATCCAGAACGATCAAGAAAGGATTGCCAAATAGCGCCCGCGCAAGTCCGATCCTCTGGCGCTGCCCAGCCGACAAAGACGCACCGCTATTACCAATCCTTGTATCGTATCCTTGCGGCATCGACAGTATGAGGTCGTGCACATCTGCCTGTTTCGCCGCCTCGATGACATCAGACGGGTTAGCCGATCCGGAAAACCGACTGATGTTTTCCGCTATTGTTCCATCAAACAATTCCACGCCCTGCGGCAGGTAACCGATCGATGGGCCAAGCGCTTCCGGATGCCACTGGTCAATCTCCGCCCCGTCCAGCCTGACGGTTCCGCGTGCCGGTGGCCAGATGCCGACCAGAGCCCGCACAAGCGTGGATTTCCCGGAACCACTAGGACCAATAATACCCAGTCCCTGCCCCGCTGTAAGTGAGAAGGTGACGTCGCGGACAGTGGGGGACTGGTTGCCTGGAGCTACAACAGCAACACCGGACACAGAAAGTGTTTTTGATGGCGCAGGAAGAGCCATTCTTTCCTGATCCGGGCCAATCTTATCGAGGAGTTGACCAAGGCGCGCCTTTGCCTGCCGAAAGTTGATGAATCCACGCCATTGACCAATCGCCTGCTCAATTGGGGCAAGCGCTCTCGATGTCAGAATGGAAGACGCAATCATCGCTCCCGGCGAAGCAAGCTGCTTAATGGCAAGCCACGCTCCCAGCGCGAGAACGGCAGATTGCAGTGCCAAGCGAAAAATCTTCGAGAAGGTTGAGAAGCTGCTCGTCGCATCACTCGCCTGCCGCTGTTCCTCAACATAGGCTGAGTTTGTCTCGTGCCACTTACGCGCGTAGGCGCTTTTCATGCCCATGGCATGTAGCGCTTCTGCATTCCGTCTCCCAGCTTCGATGTAGTCGGCACGCGCCGATGAGAGCGCGGCTACCCGCCGCGTCGGGTCACGCAGAACCGCATCGCTGCAAAGCGTCAGCACGATCAGCAAAGCCGCACCGGCAATCGCCAGCCACCCCAGATAAGCGTGAAACAGAAACAGGATAGCGATATAGAGCGGCAACCATGGCATGTCGCAGATCGCCACCGGCCCCGGACCGCTCATAAACTGACGCATCTGCTCAAGATCGCGAAGAGGCTGTGCCGCCACCTCTTTTTTGGACATCCTGAGCGGAAGCAGCATAACGGCGTCAAAAGTCGGGCCGCCGAGCTGCTCCTCGATACGTTCGCCGATACGCGAAAGGATTCGCGACCGGATAAGCTCGAGAATACCGAGAAACAGATAAAGAGTGATCGCCAGCACCGAGAGGGCGACAAGTGTCGGTACACTGCGGCTGGACAAAACCCGATCATAGACCTGCATCATAAACAACGGGCCGGTCAACATCAGAATATTGGTGAAAGCACTGAGAAGAGCAACGGACCCAAATGCGTTGCGTGTAGCGCGCAGGGCAGCGGCGACCGGAGGTCGCCGCGCTTCATAGTTCAACTGTTGTGGCAATTGTCAGATCCTAGGCAACGAACCGCACGTCATCCCGATGCAGATCGGCAAGATTGACGTTTGCGAGCGTGATGCCATTGGTGCCGTCAATGTTGATAATCGTGTCATTACCAACCTGCGAAGCTGCAGCCAGAACTGCCTCAAAATCTGCCAGGACACCACCACGAAATTCGAGAACATCATCCGTTCCCGCACCCGCAACGAAATCGCCGATAGTGTCCCAGCCGAAGTCAGGCTTGAACACGAAAGCGTCATTACCCGCACCCCCTTCGAGATAATCACCTGTGTTATGGAAACCTTCGATCACGTCATCGCCAGTTGTGGTAAGCTGCGAAAGAAGCACGGACCGTATATCCGTCTTCGTATAGGTCCAATCCTGAAATACAAAACTCTCGATGCCGGCATCATCGTCCAAGAGAGTGTTCGTCACGAGGATAGAGCCACCATCACCGGCTCCCGTCGCCGATTCTGGAACAGTGATGACCAAATCTTCACCCTGCCGGGTGAACTCAACGTCATCAAAATTTAGGCCCGAAACCGTCAGGCTATCAGCGTCACCCTCTGAAGATATTTCAACGATGGTGTCGCTACCACTCCCTTGCACATAGAAATAGGCGTCATTTCCTTGTCCACCGAAAACGATGTCATTTCCACCATCGCCAGAAAGGCTGTCATCGCCGCTCAGTCCGTAAATAGTATCGTCACCGCTTTGCCCGTGGATCGTATCGACCCCCGAACTACCGTAAAGTGTATCGTCTCCATTTGTCCCTATGATTGGACCATCACTATCATTTCCAAGGATCGCTGAAAGCGCCGCCTTGTCCCACACCACTCCATTCGCGAAGAGTATCGATTCGACACCCTTCCATCCAGCCTGGGATCCGAACTGGCCGGTAACAGTGATAGTTTCGGCTGTACCATTGATAGCAATAATAAGGTCGTTGCCAGTGCGGCTAACAGAAACATCAGACTCCAAGATGTCCGTCAGATGAAGCACATCGGCCTCATTCACGAAATCTCCTTCGCCACTAATTATGTCACTGCCGTCGCCTCGGGTGTAGACGTAGGTGTCGGCGCCTTTTCCGCCGGAAAGAAGGTCGTCCCCGACATTCCCGCTCAAACGGTCCGCACCCTCATTGCCTTCGAGAAGGTCATTTCCGTCTCCTCCCGAAAGTGTGTCATTACCCTCGTTTCCGTAAAGCTGGTCTTCTCCCGCATCACCGCGAATTTCATCATCACCGCCGCGGCCGTAGGCAATATCGTTACCAGCCCCCATGTGTATGCGCTGATTTGAATCCGGATTCCCGATAGAAACGATTTCATTGTACAAAGAGGCGCTTTCGGATTGCTGTAGAAAAGCACGGCTATTTCCTAACGCTCTATTTCCCGCACCACCATTGCCTTGATAGATATCATCGCCATCCGTTCCCTCTTTACGACCAACAAATCCTTCGAGATAGATACCGAAATCGCCCTGTCGAAAGTCTCGAATAGCTGCAATTGGTTCCTCGGTGTAGGGATATGCCTGCATAATAAAGACATACGGGATGGCCTGCCCGCCTTCTGACCTAGTATAGCTTGTTAAATAGTATGCCTCGTCATTTCCATAATAAGTAAGCATTGGCTCGTTTGCGCCGTAGCTTTCATTTTCTGGATAAAGTCTATACTTAATATAGCTCCCCTCAATTTTTAATTGTAATACATTTAGCCCCATACCAAAATCAGTGACTTGCTGCACAGCTAGGCGGCCGCGTCCGTCACCGTCGTGCTCATCGATAATATCGATTTTTGAAAAGACCGATTCGATATCACTCGCCCATCCGGTCATTGAACCGTTCAGGTGCGAAATAAGATAGGTGTCGAAGCCCGTACCACCGTTCAGCACATCCTGCTTTCCGTCGTCCCAGGTCCGATGAGGCACGGTGTCATCTATTGTCTGGGAGAGCGTCTCAGTCGTTTTACCGCCAACAAGCGTGTCGTCCCCGCTTCCTCCCAATAGAAGGTCCGAATAATCCGAGCCAACAACATAATCGTTGCCTTTTCCGGCAACGATTGCCAGACCGTTGGCTGAATAGGGCTCCATTATTGAGCTTATCTTATCATCAATACCTGTAGAGAAGTCATCAGAGTCGTTCGTTCCATAAATGACCAATCGATCGTCAGAATCGTCCGAAGTTCCTTTGTAGTCTACCAACAACTTGGTGACGCCGTCGTCCCAAAGTTGTTGCGGCACATCAAGCAAGCGAGCGATATCATTTGGATTCGGTGGCGACCATGAGGACACGATCGCCTGATCATTGACGTAGTCCGAGGCACTATAGGTCCGAAGCGGAACATTTCCAACGTTGGTAAATCTAATGTCGACGGTTCTTCCGATCCCGGAAGGATCTATTTCAGGCTCCCACAAAGCATTGCCTAATAGTGCGGACAGGCCGCCGCCCACGAAGTCAAAATTATCGTCCTCTCTCGGCACGACAGCAAAGTTCAATATTTCGCGCGAACCATCAGGGTGAACTATGAATTCCGCCGTATCTGCGATCATAAAACGTCCGCTGTTGAACACATACGTGCGCTCTACATAATCATCGACTCCGTCAACGTAATCAAATTGGCGAATATCCAAGCCGTAGCTATCCAATGAGAAAGCGGCAGCCAACGCTTGTTTCGTATAGATGCCGGACGAAATGGCAGTTGAGTTGTTAAAAAACTTTGAAACAAGTTCAAACATAGAGGCATTCGCAAAACGGCCGCCGCCGGTTTGCATGTAAGACGCCGTATCAACAGTAATCTCGCCCCTTTTATCGGCATCTCGGATAAGTTTCTCGTCCAACAGATCCTCGGGAAACGCGGAAGAATTAAATATATAGCTAGTTGTTACTTCATCACGGTAGGACGTCATTCTTGAAACCTCAATCTATTTGATTTGCGCACTCGTCAAGCTTTACATAGTAAACAGCGCTTTTTCCGAAGAAACCGCCCCCATTCACGTCCTCTTTTTGAAATTTTATCCTCACAACCTTGGCGAAGTTTCTCGTTAGATGCTGGTAGAAGGTTTCCTTGGAGAAATAATCATTGGGATCCCCCTGGTATATGCTGCAGCAATTGGGATTTTCCTGAATAAATTTTTCAGCAAAGACGTAATCTGCCCTCAGGTTCGAGGACTGCTTGTAAAATTGAGAATTTGTAGACGGTCTAATACTTTGAGCTACGGCTGCTACGACAAACTCGTTGTCGCTCAGCACCCCCCTGTTTTCACAACTGTAGGGAGTCTCCCACGAGGGGGGCGCCATTTTAAAATGAAGGAATAGAAACGTTACTACGAGTAATGATATTACTGGGATCCCGATCAAAACAATTCTCAAAGCGTCACCTTATAAAAATAGACCATTGCCGATTGTCGAGCACTGAACTGCATGAAATTCTCAAACCACAAAAGCAAACCATAAAATTCAACACCGACATGCGTGCTTCGAAATATTTTTCGACAATGATTAATAGACTTCACCAAAGGGTATTAATGGCGAATAAGCCTTAGACATGACCGATGTTGTTCGCACTCCCTGATTCCGACAGCATCACCGTCAATCATGAAATTGAATCGCTCCGAAGATGCAACTGAAAATTTATTTTTTCTAGTCTGACACGAGGCTATTCGTAACTATTTTTCGTCGATGGGGGCCGAGTGGCTTCACCCCTTCTCTCCCCCAAACAGGTCTTCCGCCCAGCTTCCTTCATTCCGCTGCGCTGCATTAGGTGCAGCCGGTTCCCCGCGAATCCCTGTTGTCCCCTTCCAACCCCACCGCTCACGCGGCTCCGGGAAGCAGGACGGGGCCTGTTTCCCTGTCCTACGAAGAAAACAGGACAAGGGATAAAAACATGACAACCGCTTACACCATCTGTATCCGTAAACTGAATGACGTATTCCGAACCACTTGGATTACAGGCACGGTGCTTCTGACCTCCGGCATTCAGAACCTGTCGGATACCACCCAATCCCGCATTGCCGAGGCCGTCCAAGGCTTCGACGCCTTCACGCCGGACAATGATCCCCACGGTGAGCATGATTTCGGCTCTGTGACGGTTGAGAATTATAAAGTGTTCTGGAAAATCGACTACTACGATCGGACTATGCAATACGGTTCGGAAGACCCGGCCAATCCCGCTGTCACCAAGCGGGTACTTACCATCATGCTGGCAGACGAATATTAGGCCACCTTGCAATGCGCGCAAAGGAAGGCGTTGATTGACGTCTTCCTTTGCGAACTTGCCCCGTCCCGCCGTGAACACGGTGGGACGGGAACGAGGGGCACCCTGAACCCTGCCCCTCGCGCTCCCTCCCCACCCTTCATGGGGCGGCGGAGCGCCCCTCTAGATTCCTGTCAGCACCAGGGCTTCCGTTTACCCGTCCATGTCCGGGCCAGACCTTCCGACACCAGAATGTCACCTAGAGACTGGCTATCCCGCACAAGCACCCTAAGCTTACGTCCGTACTTGTCCTCATCGCGCCCCGGCCATGACTGCATTTCAAAGGGGCCAGCGTTGACCAGTTCCATCAGCCGTATTGTAGCACGATCCCCGAGCGCCTTTTCGGACGCACAACGGGGCTTGCCGATTTCCGGCGCGTCAATGTCAGCAACGCGGATTTTAACGCCGTTGCTCCAGAAGGTGTCGCCGTCCACGATACAGTTGACGCGCACGCTCCCCCTGCAATGTTGGTAGGTAGTGGTGGATGGAGAGCGCGGGAGAGAGGTTTGTTCTGCCCTGCGTTGATCTGCCCGGTAAACCGTAACGCCACGCTCCTTTGTGGAGCCGTGCGCAAGCGGAGCATTCTCGTTGCCAATAAAATAAGACGCGCTTGCACCCACGACGAAGCTCCCCAGCATGCCGACAGCAACGAGTTGGGAAAATACGCGGCTCGAACTGCGCTTTGTTCGAAGCCGTGGCCTGAACCGTAGAACCTTCGACATGAAAACACCCCCCATTTGTTCCAACAGATACAGCCACTCGGTATTGGTTCGGCTAACCAGTTAGCTGCAATTTTAGGGAATTGACATATACAAAGCCCACGCGACGCTTCACCCAGCGGTCATGGGGAACGCACGGGCGGGTGCAGTCGGTCCCGCCTCTCCTTCGGATCACGCTGTTGAGGCTCCTGCGGCTGCACTATCTTCCGACCTTGAGCGTGACGAGAATGCCCGAAATCCCGCCCTCAGGCGGCGCGATGCTGATTTCTCCGATACTCTTCATTATTTGTGGTCTGGTCTTCGCTTGCTGCGCCGCGCGCGCGGCCTGCCCGTCGGTTATTCCAAGCCGGCCACCTCTGTGGCCGTTGCATGTCAAGTGGCTGGAAGGTGAGCGGAGCGCCCACCACTCGGAGAGAGCCGCCCCGGTCCGGGACATGCAAAGAGTCGCGGTGTCCGCGTCATTTTAGTTATGTGGGGGCCGAGGGGCGTTGCCCCTTCTCTCCCCCAAACAGGTCTTCCGCCCAGCTTCCTCCACTGCGTTCCGTGCAGCCGGTTCCCCGCGAATCCCTGTTGTCCCCTTCCAGCCCCACCGCTCGCGCGGCCCCGGGAAGCAGGACGGGGTCCTATTTCCCTGTCCGATTAAGGAAACCAAGACAAAGGACACCATCATGAACATCATTACGAGCGCACAAGAGACTGTCACCACCTTGCACATGGCAGAACCTACCGTGGCCATGCAGCATGAGGTAGAAGCCATCGCCCTCAATCGGCTGGTGCCGAGTGCGGCCAACGTCCGGCGCACCAATGCCACCTTGGGCATATCGGAGCTGGCCGACAGCATCGAGGCCCACGGTCTCATCCATAACCTGACCGTGCGTAAAGCCAAGAAGGGTAAATACGAGGTCGTGGCGGGTTCGCGCCGTCTGGCCGCGTTGCGTCTTCTGGCAAAAGAAGGGCGTTTGGCGGAAAACACCGACATTCCTTGCAACATCCGTGATGCCGAGAGCGACATCGAGCTTTCGTTGGCTGAAAACGTACAGCGGGAAGCCATGCACATCGTCGATGAAATTCTCTCCTATCGCCAACTTGCCGAACAGGGCATGGCGGCAGAGACCATCGCGGCGCGGTTCGGGCAGTCTGTTATCACCGTGCGTCAGCGGTTGAAGCTGGCGAACCTCTCTCCGAAGGTGCTGAATGTGATGCGAGAGGACGAGATGGGCATCGAGCAGGCAAAGGCCCTTGCCATCAGCGACAGCCACGACGAACAGGAACGGGTGTGGTTTGAGAGTCCTTCCTACAACCGAGACCCGCGCACCCTCCGTGCCATGTTGACCAACGAGCATGCACGCAGCACGGATCGTTTGGCCCGTTTCGTGGGGCTGGATACCTACGAGGCCGCTGGCGGTGGCATCCTGCGCGACCTGTTCAACACTGACAACAGTACATTCCTCACAGATCAACCCTTGCTCACCAAGCTGGCCATGGACGGTTTGGAGCAAACAGCGGAACCTCTCAAAGCCGAGGGATGGGGTTGGGTGGACATCTCCCTAGATGCGTCAGCTATCTACGGCAGCGGGTACGGACGGATTTATCCGCAAACCCGAGAGTTGACTGAGGACGAGGAAGCCGAGCTTTCTGCACTCGGGCAGAGCTTAGATGAGGTGCAGGCACGGATTGAGGCCTATGCCAAGGGCGACCCCGCAATTGAGGCTGACGAACAACAGCTGGCCGATGTCGAGCAGCGCATCGAGGCTGTTCGACATGCCCTGAAATCCTACGACCCGCAGCAACGAGCTTTGGCAGGATGCCTCGTTTATGTTGATCACTGCGGTGCTTTGCAGATCGGGCGCGGTTATGTGAAGGCCGAGGATAAAGCAGCGCTGGAGAAACTTCTCCGTGGAGACACCGACGAAGCAGACAACGAGAGCGACAGTTGCACGCCCACCGCTGCGTCCGTCTCAAATCCAGAAGCAGGATACTCCGCCGCGCTGGTGGAAGAACTGACCGCCATCCGCACGGCTGCGATGCGGGTAGAACTCGCGAACCGACCTGCTATCGCTCTCGCTGCTTTGCTCTATCCGCTGGTGGGTCACATCTTCCTTGGCAGCTATGCCTCTATTGACGCGGCCGTGGAAGTGAGCGGCCAGCGCCGCGAGCTTGCGCCTTCGATCAAGGAACCAGCGGAAGCGCGTCCCCTTGCAACGTGGCAAACGATGAAAGAGGCATGGGGCGACACCCTCCCCGGCCAGCCTGCCGACCTTTGGGTGTGGTTGCTAGAACAGCCCATCGACAAGTTGCTGGAACTGCTGGCGTTCGTGACTGCCGCCAATATGAACGGCGTCAAAGCCAAACACGACCAGAGCAAGGGGCGACTTGCGAACGCTGATCACATTGCCGAGGCGGTTAATCTCGACATGCGCACTCACTGGACTGCCGATGCAACGTTCCTCACTCGTTTGTCCAAGGCAGGTATTGCCGAGGTGTTGGAGGACGCGGGATGCGCTCCCCAACTGGTGCGGGCCGTTGAAAAGGCTCCGAAAGCCGAGGCGGTACAGGAAGCTGAAAAGCTGCTTGCGGGCAAGGGCTGGCTTCCGCCCTTGTTTCGTGCGCAAGCAAGTGCTGAATAAGAACTAGCCGGACATCAAAGACCAAAGGCCCTTCAAAAAGGGCCTTTTCGTTTTGGCCATGTCTGTGAGACACTTGTTCGAAAACGAAGGTTCGTACCATACGCAAGTCTCGAAACAGGAGCATTACGTTGCCTATCGGTATCGCCGATAAAGCGCATTCATCTGATGTGTCTGCCACCCAAGATGCGATGATCGAAAATTGGCTGCGGAGCGAAGTCGCGCCTGCTTACGACGCCTACAAGGCAGACCCCACCCGCGCAATCACACTTGATGAAGGTATGGCGAACGTCCGCGCTCGCATCGCTAAAGGTGAAGGCCGTGAGTAAATGAAGTATTACCCCGTCCGCCTATCACCGGCGTCGCAAACCCACCTCCCCAAGTCATCTTTATCACCCCGGCCGTAAGCTAGCGCAACGAGAGAAATACAAACCAGCCTAGAATGTTCTTTTTTGTTCCAGACATGATAGCATCCGGGAATGAAACAATCGAACACGAAAACGTTGCGCAGTGTCTTGCCCGATGTGTCAAATTTACCGATAAAAATCGTACACCAGAATCAGAAGCCCGTTATTGGAAATCACATGAAAACTGCGAAGATAGTCCGCCAAGCACCGCTATGTATCAGCGAGAGCATGATTTTCGAGGGTGACGCCCTAACGGTGCTGCAACGCTTGCCGGACCAGCATGCTCAGTGCATCGTGACTTCTCCGCCGTACTGGGGTCTAAGAGATTACAATATTGATGACCAGATTGGGTTAGAACCTACTCTTCCCCAATTCATCAATAGCTTGGTCACTGTGTTCCGGGAGGCCCGGCGAGTATTACGTGATGATGGTGTATTGTGGCTTAATATCGGAGACGGCTTCACAAGCGGTAACCGGGGCTGGCGAGCTCCTGACAAGAAAAATCCGGCACGCGCCATGTCGGTGCGGCCCAATACACCTGAGGGGCTAAAGCCGAAAGACTTGATGGGTATTCCGTGGCGCCTTGCATTCGCATTGCAAGACGATGGTTGGTATCTGCGAGCCGACATTATCTGGAATAAACCGAATGCCATGCCGGAGAGTGTAAAAGACCGTCCGACCCGAGCACATGAATATCTCTTTATGTTTTCCAAGCAGGAACAATATTTTTATGACCGCGATGCAGTGAAAGAGCTAAATGGCCGCAACATGAGGTCTGTCTGGAACGTTAACACTAGTCCGTTTCCCGGCGCTCACTTCGCAACTTTCCCACAAAAGCTCATAGAGCCTTGCCTAAAGGCATCTACGCGAGCAGACGATTTCGTCCTTGATCCCTTCTTTGGATCCGGCACGGTAGGACTAGCTGCGGAGCAACTTGGTCGAAGTTACGTTGGAATTGAGCTTAATCCCGACTACGTTACTCTCGCTGCAAATCGCCTCCAAACCTCCTCTGAAGCTGTCGTGCGGGTGGCAGCATGATTCCGGCTCCCGATTTACAAATTGAATTTGCGGCCAATCTTGCAGAGGTGCGTCACTTGATGCTGCAGGAGGCTTTGCAAGAGACCATCAGAACGTTAGATATTCGCGCTTTAGACGTAGAATTGGCTAAGTTTACCCCCAGCCACAGCTTACAGCAACTCGCAGGCTTCAGCTTGCGAGGCGAGTTGATATTTCCCGTTCCGTTGGTACTGAGAGCTAACCCACGTTTGCTAGGTTACTATCGCCTTCTTTACGGCTACAGTCAGAAAGCTTTCTATGTACCACATATTGCGGGAAAATTCGCGAGCATGGAAAGCCGAGGAACACTGCGTAGCGAAATCGATCGCGAACTGGACGCCTTCTGCGAAGAGATGTGTGATGCAGGTGCCCAACTCCTCACCGGCATTTTGGCGCAGCCTGTTACGCTCGCTCTTCTCAATGATCTGACGATACTAACGCTTGGCCCTCAATGGCGTGGCGGAGCCAACAATCGTAAGGGCACAGCAGGTATTATTAAGGTATTCAATGCGATCCGGGATATCGTACAGAACCATTTGGTAACGGCTGATCCACGGAAGATGACCGTTCGTAACGCGGCTGGTCGAACCGTTCTCATCGAGTTTGCGTCTGACCCCGACATTGTCATCCGCGAAGAAATGCGGACCGACAGCTACCGCAACATCGTTGCGATTGAAGTAAAGGGGGGTGAAGATTTTTCCAACATTCACAATCGTATCGGTGAAGCTGAAAAAAGTCATCAAAAAGCGAAGGCGAACAAATACGTAGAGTGCTGGACTGTCGTCAACGTGGATCGTGTCGATATGGACATGGCAGCGCAAGAGTCCCCATCAACAAATCGCTTCTATCGAATTTCCAGTCTCGCGCAGGCCGAAGGAGACGAATATCAAGAGTTTCGTGACTTGGTCGTAGCAATGACTGGCATCCCCACTATGCCCTAGCAAGCAGACAATCTGTTCACATTCCCGTGATGAATACATCTCGAATTGATCGACCCTCACGAACTCACACGCACATTTTTACGCACACTAAAATTTTCAATCGAAATAGATAAATAAAACCAAATACATACAGATAGACCACCCTGACTCTTAATCAGCGGGTCGTAGGTTCGAGCCCTACATCACCCACCAAATTTCTCCAAAATGACAAGATGTTGCGATGCGAACTTAAAGCATCGCAAAAGCGTTTGGGTCTCTACGTCCCGTCGCTTCGACGGCATGTGGGGGAAATTCGCCCTCACCATCCGCGACGCAGAACAGTGCGGCCGCGGTTGACGGATGCATTTCGAAATACCTACAATTTTATTTCCGGCACGCTTGCCTTTGCGCCCACAAAACGCAGTGCCAACGGTCGTCCGGCGATGCGGCTGCCGAATTCCTCGGTAAACGGAACGGGCGCCGCCTGCTTTACGGCGTCGATGGCCGAATCGATGAAGGCCTTTCGTCGCGGGCTGTCCTCCTGCGGGCGTGCGGCCGTCACCACCACCTTTCCCCTTATCTGCCCATCCTTGTGCAGAATGAACTGCAGCGTCACCACCAGCCCCTCGGTATCGTCAGGCGGTACCCAGCAGGCAAAGATGGCATCGAACATTGCGTTGAGATTGGCGGCCGGCGTGGGATCCTTGCACACACGCGACTGGCCTGACGCCTGCGTAAAAAAGCCTGCAGTCAGGATGGCAAGCGCCAGGAGAGCCGGCAGCCCGAAACGGCGGGAAAATGAATGACCGCACAAATTCAATATCCTTCATCGCGGGATGATCCGCCTGCTCGGACTACGACCCAGCTTTTCCAAAATTGAAGACTTCAGAAAACCCGTGAAATCATAATAATAAAACGTAATTATTTGCAATAATAAAATAAAACGCGACATAAATAAATAAAATATCCAAAAAATAAGCATGAATATCCAAATAATAAAAAATACATCGCAAGTAATTCAAAATTAATATTCAAATTTATAATTTAGTAATTCAATGAATTTCTCACGGCACGGGCGAATACACGCTTCGGCGAGCCATGAAAAGCGGTCGTCGCTTCCCCGATGGCGCAGCCATGAGAACCGCCGCACCGGTGATGATTTGCTTCAACCCGTTGCGCACCTTTCCCCAAAGCTGTCTCAATCGTCCTTATGATCGGCCGCATGAGATTGCTCACCAACATATTGCTTTTCATCCTCGGCGCGGTCGGGAGCGGGATATGTGCGTTTTTATTATCGGCAGCACTTGCCGATTCCGGATTTCTCGGCTCCTGTTTTGAGGGAAATTGCGCTTATGCAGCGCTTTTCATGGTGTTGCCCGTCACATGGTTCGTGCTTTTTGCGCTTTATGTGATGGCTCTGTTGATCTGGCGGCGAAAGCCTTTCCGGAATGGAAGGCTCTGAAAACGGACAAGGTGACACCATCGTCGTCGTGCGCTCGTTGACAGCGATCAAGACTTGCCGTTAACGTCCGCCTGCTGGGGGATTCGCTGCCAGTGATATGCGGGCCTCATGAGCATACCCGATATCACCGGCCTCTGAATGTGCATGTTCGATTTGCGTCTCGCGTATGATGGGCATGACGGAAAACAGGGAGACCAAAGGATGCGGGCCTCAATCAATTCCCCGTCGCTTTCGATAGACACCATGGATTATCAGGCCGAGTGCCAGTTCGCGCTGGAGCCTTCCATTCACGGGCTGATCGAAAAAGCGGAACATGCCGGCTGGAACCGCCAGCAGGCCGCCCTTGCCATCGTGGCGCTCGCCAGCGAGCATCTCACCGATCTATTGTCCGCCGGCGGCCTTTCCGCGCCGGATCAACGTCCCCTCTCCTGATCCTTCCCGAAGCCGGGCGGATCAGCGCCTGCGCGCGTAAAACATCATCGTGAAAATCGACGCAGCAGACCCGGAGTGTCCCTGTCGACACTGCCGGAACGGCTCGTGCCGTGAGGTCTCGTCGTGTGGCGCAAAGCCGGTCTCGTGCGTCAGCGACCCCCCGCATAGCCCGTCGCGCCCGAGCCTGCTCATCCCCGCCAGGCCCCCCGATCGCGTGCCAGCGACCCTGCCATAGTCTTGACACAAGCGACCAATAATGAGAACATAAAGTGAACATTATGGAGCTCAGCGATGAACACAGCAGACGCAGCCATAGAAAATGCACTCTCGGTCGTTGCCCGCTCGCGCGACATGCGCGAACGCGCGCTCGAACGGCGCCGCGAACTGCAACGGCGAACGGAAGTCATCATCACCCGGCCGCTTTACGTGCTCAAAAAGAACGAAGGGCCGAAACAGTTGTCGCTGAAACTCGACAGCTAATCGCCGATGCAAGCCTATGCGAAACCGGCAAGGGCAGCCGTGAAAGCAGGGGCACCGCCTTCGCCCCCCTCACGGCAAAATCCCGTGCGGATCACCTCACGCACGGGATTTTCAGAATGAAGAGGTTGTTGTTCTTGGTCTATTGCATGCGTTGCATTGCGGCTTCCGGTTCACCGGTCGTCGCAACCGCTGCCGGAAGGCGGTCGGTTTTTTTCAGGATGACGACCGGCTTTTCCACCGGCTCTGTCGGCGGAACGATGCTTGCGGTTTTGAATTCACGGTCTACGGCAGGAACGGAAGCGTTGATCTGTTGATGACCTGCGCATTCCGCAAGCGCTGCACTGGCGGAAAAACCAAAGACAGCGGCGATAATGAGAACTGATTTCATGTCATTCTCCCTTCGCTCTTGTGGCAATCTCCAGTCTAGGTGGAGACGGACCGGATTGAAAATCACACTTTAGAGACATCTAAAGCTCATGATCATTTCGGCAGTCGTCGTCATCGGTGTGCGGGGGGCAGGCAACAGGCAAATGCCGTCGCCCCTATTTCTTGCGCACATCCAGCGGATTTCGGCAAAGCGGTCTGCGAAATATCATCGCCACGTAACTTCCCTTAAGAGAAATGAGACTTGGTGTGTAAGTCGAAACCTTTGCCGAATTGGCGGCCTTTATCGTTCTCCCCTCAGAGGATTTCTGCTGCATGGCACGCCTCCTTCCATAAGCCATAACGAAAATGCGTCGGTCTTGTTCCCATCGTTCTCTCTTTGCTCCGAGAGAGATCGAGGCGCTGCCGCGTATTTCTTCTCCCCGCCGGGGAGAAGGTGGCCCGAAGGGCCGGATGAGGGGGCTAGCGCAGAGATATGCGGAGAGCTTGCCCCCTCATCCCGCTGCCGCGGACTTCTCCCCGGCGGGGAGAAGAAACAAGCGGCGACCTTCCAGCCATATCCAAGGCCCCAAATGCACGCGCTTGAAAATTCCGCCCAAAACCTCTATATGACCCAGCGCGAGGACGACCTCGGCCATATCGGCGACAGCATGCGGGACGGCCCGGTCACATACCGGAGAATGAAATGCGCTCCCTGCAAGATCGTATCCGCCACGCGCTCAGCTTTGAAATCATCGGCCTTCTGCTCGTCATCCCCTTGGGCGCGCTGCTGTTTGGCATGCCCATGGAGGATATCGGCATCGTCGGCATCGTCAGCGCCACGCTCGCCACGATCTGGAACTATGTCTACAATCTCGGCTTCGACCATGCCATGCAGCGGCTGAAAGGCACGACGCTGAAAACACCGGCCATTCGCGTCGCCCATGCCGTGCTGTTCGAACTCGGCCTCCTGATCGTGCTGATGCCCTTCATCGCCTGGTATCTGAATATCAGCCTTGCCCACGCGCTGGTGATGGATATCTCCTTTGCGCTGTTTTACGTGGTCTATGCTTTTGTCTTCAACTGGAGCTACGACCGGGTTTTCCCCCTTCCGGAATGGAAGTCGCAGCAGGACGCCGTCTGATCGACGGCTTCCGCGACACGCAAATAGCACCTCAGTGCAGCGATGCCTTGAAGAAACTCGTGACATCGGCGTTGAAGCCGCGGTGAAAGCCTGCCCGGTCGAAACCTACCGCATCGCTGCAAATCTGGGGCACGGCCTTTTCCATCTCGGTGGGGCAAGGGGTGATAAACGAAAAGTGCCCCGCCCCTTTCACCATCCGATAATCCGGTTTCACCGGCAGATCGTCACGCAGCCGCAATACATCCTGCGGCGCAACGCCATCGCCACCCCGTTCCGAACTCCACAGTTGGACGGGAATGGTGATGGCCTTCAGGTCACCAGCACCGGGAAAGGCATTCAACGGGTCGGCAGCCACCACCGCCTTCACGCGCCTGTCCTGGCCGCCATGCTGCGGTAATGTCGTCTTCTGCCGCATCTGCGTGCAGATCGGCGCCTGCGGGTCGGGACAGGGCAAGCCGGCATTGGCAAAATCGGGCGTGCCGCCCGCGAGCACCAGCGCGGTATAACCGCCGCGCGAAAATCCGAAAACGCCGATCCGCCCGGCATCGATCGAGCCGACCTCGCTCCAGCCTTCAAGCAGATGATCCAGCAACCGGGCAACATCCGCCGGCCGGCCCGTCAGCGCGGAAAGCTCTCCCGCCTTCTTCATCTCAAGCGCATTGTCTCCGGGGTGATTGAGCGCCGCGACAATGAAGCCGGCATCTGCCAGCGCGGCGGCCGTATCCCGATGGCTGAAATAGGTGCCGCCAAAGCCATGGGAGATGACGATGAGCGGATATTTCCCGTGAGGGATCGGGCAATCCCGCACGGCGGGCAAAACGAAGGGACCGATCCTGACCTCCGCCGGCGCCACCGCGCAGGGCGACCACACAGCCCCCTTCATGGCAGCTTTGCCTTTTGCCGATGGAACGTCGATCAGCCTGAGACCGGCCGCCATGGCGGTACCCGTTCCAGACAGGGCGGAAAGCATGAAGCAAAGCAGCAGCAGAAATCGCATCACGAACTCACGGATCGGTCATATTGTGCACAGGCCGATCAGTGACCGGCGCTACGCCAACATAAAGCCGTTTCCTGTGGCGGCAATATCCGCCAAGCGCTTAAAGCGATTTC
This sequence comes from Agrobacterium sp. NPDC090283, assembly GCF_044769685.1. Taxonomy (NCBI): domain Bacteria; kingdom Pseudomonadati; phylum Pseudomonadota; class Alphaproteobacteria; order Hyphomicrobiales; family Rhizobiaceae; genus Agrobacterium; species Agrobacterium sp. NPDC090283. The sequence goes on from NZ_JBIVYG010000013.1 coordinate 68,509, forward strand.
AACGTCCAGGCCACGATGTCGCGGGTGGCGGCGGCAAAGGCCTGATCCAGCGCTTTTACGAAATTGGCGTTGCCGGAACCGCTGACACGGGCACTGGCGCGGAACACCTCCTGCGCCTTCACCGTGCCGTTGCGGTCGTTCAGCAGCTTCACCGATATCTCGATATTGGCGATATTCTTCGCCGTATCGATCTCGAAGGCGCGAATATCGGTCACGACCTGATAGTCGATCGCCAGCCCCTGCCCCGGCCGGCCGACGCCGCCGAGCTTGCCGGTATCCTCGAAGGCTTCCACGAGCTTGGATTGCACCATGCGCGGCAGGCGGTCGCTCCATTGCGAATTGCCGAGATATTGCACCTCTGAGCCGGAAAGGCGCACCACGATGTTTTCGCTGTCCAGCGCCTTTAACGCGGTCGGATCGGCGATCAGCAATTGCCGGCTCTTCAGCGAAGGGCCCTGCGCCACGGCTGCCGAAGAAACGGAGAGATCGAAAGTGTCGTTCTTCGGCGCCCCTGCACAGCCTGCCATCAAGGCGGCAAACAGCGGAGCCAGAAGGAGGGCGCGGCGCCTTTGGCCGTTCATCGATAGTCTCATTGGCCCATACCCCTCTTAGCGCCTTGTTCTGCCATCATATTGTTTCACGGTTTCGCCGCCGAAAATCAACCGCTGCGGATCCCGGTCGATATTGGTGATGGCATTGTTGAGATTGTCGACAGTCACCCGCGTGCTGCCGATCAGCGCCTGGAAATCTTTCAGGCCCGAGCTGGAGAAACGGGTCAGATTGTCGGCGATCGGGCCGATCCGGGCATTGAGATTGTCGGCGACGGCCTTGAACGAGGTCAGTGTTTCACGCGCCTTGGCAAACAGCGAATTCGCGTCATCGGTGCCGAGCATACCGTCCACCTTGGCGAGAATGCCGTCGACGCGGCTGGAGGCGAGGTTCAGCTTGCGGCCCATTTCGGTAAAGTCGGAAACCGCCTGATCGATATCGGCGCGCCGCGCGCCGACGTCATCGGCGATCCGTTTGAAGTTCGCCACCGCATCGCGCGCATCGGCGGTCGCAGAGGAAACGTCATCAACCACGGTGCCCACCTTGGCGGGATCGACGGAGGCGAGAAGATCATCCGCACGCTTTACGACCGTCTGCACCTCGGTGCTCGCCGCCTCGAAATTGCGCGCCGTGCTCTGCACCGTCTCCATGATGCCCTGAATATCGCTCGAAGCCGACGCGACATCCTTCGTCACCTTGTCGACATTCGACAGGATGGAATCGATCTTGCCGGCATCCACAGCCTTCACCAGATCCTCGATGGCGGTCAACGTGCCGTCGAGACGCACCGAGACCGACTGCACGGTGGTGGAGAGCGAGCTGAGGCTGGCGATGAAATTCTTGATGCCGTCGGAATTGGCCGCCAGCGCATCGGAGAATTTTTCGGCATTGCGCACCGTCTGCGTCAGCGGGCCACGGGCATCCTGCACGAAACCCTGCAATTCGCCGATCGCGCCATCGGCGCGCTTCAGGATCTTGTCGGCAGTCGCAAGCAGGTTGGTAACGCTGGAAAGATCGGCCGTCAGTTCGGCGGGAACGCCGCTTTCGACGGCTTTCTGCAGAATGCGCTCGCCATCCTTGTTGCCGCCGGAAAGCTCGATATAGGCAGCACCCGTCAGGCCCTGAATTTCAAGCACGGCGCGCGTGGACGGGAAAACCGGGGCATCGGCCTGCACTTCGGTGAAGGCGATGGAATAGGCCGGGTCGTCGCGGTCGATGGCAAGGCCGCGCACGGTGCCGACCGGAATGCCGTTGAAGCGCACGGGAGAACCGACGGAAAGACCGTTCGCGGAGCCCGGAATACGCACGACAAGCTGCGCCGTCGGGCCGCCACGGCCGAATTCCGCCATCCAGTAAACGAAGCCGAATGCGGCGGCGATCACGATCAGCGTGAAAATTCCGACTATGGTGTAGTTCGCCTTGGTTTCCATGCTTCTTGTTACTCCACCGGATTTTCATGTTTGCCGTCCGGAAGAACGACAGAGCGCGCCCGTTTGCCGCGGAAATAGGACTGCACCCACGGGTCGTCGCAGGCGAACATGTCCTGCAATGTCCCTTCCACCAGCACCTTCTTCTGGCCGAGCACCGCAATGCGGTCACAGACGGAGAACAGGCTGTCGAGGTCGTGCGTCACCATATAGACGGTCAGGCCGAGCGAATCACGCAAGCGTGCGATGAGCATATCAAATTCCGCCGCCCCGATGGGATCGAGGCCGGAAGTCGGCTCATCGAGGAAAACGAGGTCGGGATCGAGCGACAGCGCCCGGGCGAGCGCGGCGCGCTTAATCATGCCGCCGGAAAGCTCGGAAGGATATTTGTCGCCGGCATCCGGCTTCAGGCCCACCATCTCGATCTTCAGATAGGCGAGCTCGTCCATCAGCTTCTTCGGCAGATCAAGATATTCGCGCATCGGCAGCTGGATGTTTTCCTTCACCGTCAGGCCGGAAAACAGCGCGCCCTGCTGGAACAGCACGCCAAGCCGCTGGTCGAGCATCATGCGGTCGTCTTCGCTCGCCTTGTCGTAATCGGTGCCGAGAATGCGGATCGCGCCTGCCTGCCGCGGCAGAAGCCGCAAAATCGCCCGCATCAACACGGATTTGCCAGCACCGGAGGGGCCGATAAAGCCCAGAATTTCACCACGATAGACATCGAGGTCGAGATTTTCGAGCACGTTCCGGCCGTTGAAACCGACGGTCACGCCCTCGACGGAAAGTACCACCTCTTTGCCGTCTTTTCCGGTTCTGGTCTGCTGCTGCGGTGTCTGATCCTGTTTCTCCAACGCGGCCCCCTTAAAAATCGATGGCTGCGTAGAAGATGGCGAAAAGGCCATCCACCAGAATGACGACGAAGATCGACTTCACCACCGAGGAAGTGACGTGCTGGCCAAGCGATTCCGCCGAACCGCCCACCTTCATGCCCTCAACCGCCGCGACGATGCCGATGATGAGCGCCATGAACGGTGCCTTGATCATGCCGGCGGCAATGGTCGATTCCTCCACCGCGCCGTGCAGGCGCGACAGGAACACCTCAAACGTGATGCCGGAATAAAGCAGCGCCACAATGGCCGCGCCGAAAAGTGCTGCGAAATTGGCGAGAATGGTCAAAAGCGGCAGCGCGATGGTGAGCGCCACCAGCCGCGGAAACACCAGCACGCCCACCGGGTTGAGGCCGATGACCTTCAGCGCGTCGATTTCCTCGCGCATCTTCATCGAGCCGATTTCCGCCGTGATCGCACTGCCGGAACGGCCGGCGATCATGATCGCGGTCAGAAGCACGCCGATTTCGCGCAATTGCAGAATGCCGACCAGATCGACAACGAAGACTTCCGCACCGAAATATCTGAGCTGGAACGCGCCCTGCTGGGCGATGATCGCACCGATCAGGAACGACATCAGCATGATGATCGGCACGGCGCGCACGCCCATATGGTCGATCTGGTTGACAATCGCCGCCGGCGACACGCCGCGCCCCCGCCCGAGCTTCATCTGCGCGCCGCGCACGGCGGAGCCGAGAATATACATGCCCGCCAGAAAATCCGCGCCGTTCTGGATGACGGCCTGGCCGATCGGCGCGAAAATACGCTCCACCAGTCCCGGCCTGGCGACGGGTTCGGCCTCCATCTCCGCCTTGTCAGGCAATTGGCCGATGACGTCTTCGATCCGGTCGTTGCCGGTCAGCGTAACGGTTGCGCCATTCGCCTCGAGGTCCCTGCGCAAGCGCTGGATGATCCACGCTCCCGTCGTGTCGATCGCCTCCACCGAGGAAAGATCGATGTCCACGGGACCTGTGGGTTTGCTTTTTTCAATCCTGTCGAGGCTCTCGAAAATGCCGGAGAGATTGCTGTTGCGCCAGGAGCCGCTCATGACATAACGCGAGCCGCCGCCGGAGACGGAACCGTCTTCGGTGATTGCGGCCGGGTTCGCCTGTTGCCGTGTGTCCTGTTCTTGCATAATGCTCCGAGCGAGTGCAGCCGTCACGAGATTCTTAAAGGTTTCATAACGTTTTGGCCTCCGGCAGGCCACAGTGACGGCTGACAATTCGTGATAAATTTGGCGTCATGTGTCTTTTGCCGCCCAATCGGAAGTGAAAAAACATGCCCCGTTACCTGCAAGCCACAACAGAACGTTTCCCCGTTGCCGGCAGCTTCACCATTTCACGCGGCACCCGCACGCATGCGGATGTCGTAACGTGCACCATCCGCGATGGTTCCTTCGCCGGCCGAGGTGAATGTGTGCCCTATCCGCGTTATGGCGAAAGCATCGAGGGCGTCATCGCCGATATCGAAGCGATGGCCGAGCGGGTCGCCGCCGGCCTGACGCGGCAGGAACTGCAGCAGGCGATGAAGCCGGGGGCGGCCCGCAACGCGGTGGATTGCGCGCTCTGGGACCTCGAGGCCAGGATCAGCGGCAAGAGCGCCGCCGAACAGGTTCTCGGACAGGCGGCAAAACCGCTCGTCACCGCCTATACGATCTCGCTCGCCGACCCCGAAACCATGGCTGCGAAGACCGCGGAAAACGCTGCTCGCCCGCTGCTGAAAATCAAGACCGGCACCACCGATGACGAAGCCCGCCTGCGGGCCGTGCGCGCCGCAGCGCCCGATGCGCGCATCATCATCGACGCCAATGAGGGCTGGAATGATGATAATATCGAATATTATCTGAGACTTGCGGCGGAATTGAAGATATCGCTGATCGAGCAGCCGCTTCCCGCCGGCAAGGATGCCATCCTTTCCCGCATCGACCATCCGGTGCTGATCTGCGCCGATGAAAGCGTGCATTCGACAAAGGACCTCGCCGGCCTTCGCGACCGTTACGACGCGATCAACATCAAGCTCGACAAGACCGGCGGTCTGACCGAGGCGCTCGTCATGAAGGCGGAAGCGGAACGGCTCGGCTTCACCATCATGGTCGGCTGCATGCTCGGCACCTCGCTCGGCATGGCGCCCGCCGTGCTGGCGGCGCAGGGAACCGCCTTCGCCGATCTCGACGGGCCGCTGCTGCTGGCTGAGGATCGTGTGCCGGGGCTGGTTTATGAGGGTTCGCTGGTTTATCCGGCGCGGCCGGAATTGTGGGGGTAAGCCCTGAAATTAAAGCCTGATGAGGTGCGACGCCGCCACGTATTTCTTCTCCCCGCCGGGGAGAAGGTGGCCCGAAGGGTCGGATGAGGGGGCACCGTTGCCGGATTTCGGAGAGCTTGCCCCCTCATCCCGCTGCCGCGACCTTCTCCCCGGCGGGGAGAAGAAACAAGCGGCATCCACTCGTCCCACACGAGCGCGCATTTATCGCAAGGAAACACCGAAGGCCAGGTATCCCTTTAGCCCGCAGGCCCCAATCAGGCCGCGTGCTTGCCAATCAACCCCGGAATATCCACCGGCTCCATCCCGTCCGATGCCTGCTCGGCGGTAACGTCGCTGGTCTGCATCCAGGTGATCAGCTCGAAGCTGCCATCGGCATTTTCGGCGATCGCCGTGCAGCTTTCCACCCAGTCGCCGGTATTGATGTAGCGAATGCCGTCCATGTCTTCCATGACAGCATGGTGAATGTGACCACAGATCACGCCATCGACATTGTTGCGGCGCGCCTCTTCGGCCACCACGCGCTGGAATTCGCCGATGAAGTTGACGGCGTGCTTGACCTGCAGCTTGGCCCAGGCCGAAAACGACCAGTAAGGCAGGCCGATGCGGCGGCGCACGGCGGCGATGGCGATGTTGATGGCGATCGCCGCATCATAGGCCCAGTCGCCGAGATAGGCGAGCAGGCGGGCGTTGCGCACCACCACGTCGAACTCGTCGCCATGGATGATGAGGTATTTCTTGCCGTCGGCCGCCTCGTGGATCATGCGTTCGGCCACTTCGATGCCGCCGAAATGCATGCCGGGGAACTCCCGCAGGAATTCATCGTGATTGCCGGGAATATAGACGATGCGCGTGCCCTTGCGGGCCTTGCGCAAGAGCTTCTGCACCACGTCGTTGCAGCCCTGCGGCCAGTACCAGCTGCGGCGCAGGCGCCAGCCGTCGACGATGTCGCCGACGAGAATGATCGTCTCGGCCTCGTGATATTTCAGGAAGTCGAGCAGATAGTCCGTCTTGGCCGCCTTGGAGCCGAGATGAACATCCGAAATGAAAAGCGTTCTGAACTGTCTGGTTTCGATTTGACCGGCCACGGATTTCATCCCCCTGTTCGGTTGCGTCCCTGCGGCTTTCTCACCTCTCAGAACCAGACTCGTGTTTCAGCAACATGACAGACGCCGGTTTTTATAGGGAATATGACGAAAGCCTTCACGAAAACGCGAATAAGCCGTGGCCGCATTTGCATAAGGTGCGGTCAAATAACGGCTGTACCACGGGGAAGTTTGTTGTATTCAGGGGGCCGGAATTGAACCAGACATGACGGTGGAAGAATGACCTCTCACGATAAGAACAACACGCCCGCCAACACGGCAAAGGCCGACATCGAGGAACAGGCGCTCTTTTTCCACCGCTATCCGCGCCCCGGCAAGCTGGAAATCCAGGCCACCAAGCCGCTCGGCAACCAGCGCGACCTGGCGCTCGCCTATTCGCCCGGTGTCGCCGCCCCCTGTCTCGCCATCCATGAAAATCCGGAAACCGCAGCGGAATATACCGCCCGCGCCAACCTCGTCGCCGTCATTTCCAACGGCACGGCGGTGCTAGGCCTTGGCAATATCGGCCCGCTTGCTTCCAAACCTGTCATGGAAGGCAAGGCCGTCCTCTTCAAGAAATTCGCCGGTATCGACGTTTTCGACATTGAAATCGATGCGCCGGGCATCAACGACATGGTATCGACCATCGCGGCGCTGGAGCCCACCTTCGGCGGCATCAACCTTGAGGACATCAAGGCGCCGGAATGTTTCGAGGTGGAACGCCAGCTGCGCGAAAAGATGAATATCCCCGTCTTCCACGATGACCAGCACGGTACCGCGATCATCGTCGCCGCCGCCGTAACCAACGCGCTGGAACTGGCCGGCAAGTCGCTCGCGAGCGTCAAGATCGTTGCATCGGGTGCGGGTGCGGCAGCACTTGCCTGCCTCAACCTGCTTGTCGCCATGGGCGCGAAGAAAGAAAACATCTGGGTCCACGACATCGAAGGCCTCGTTTATGACGGCCGCAACACGCTGATGGACGAGTGGAAGGAAGTCTACGCCCAGAAGACCGACAAGCGCGTGCTGGCGGACTCGATCGACGGCGCCGATGTCTTCCTCGGCCTTTCGGCCGCCGGCGTGCTGAAGCCGGAACTTCTCGAGCGCATGGCGGAAAACCCGCTGATCCTCGCGCTCGCCAACCCCAATCCGGAAATCATGCCGGAGGCGGCCCGGGCCGCCCGCCCGGATGCGATGATCTGCACCGGCCGTTCGGATTTCCCGAACCAGGTCAACAACGTTCTCTGCTTCCCCTATATCTTCCGCGGCGCGCTGGATTGCGGCGCAACCACGATCAACGAGGAAATGAAGATGGCCGCCGTACAGGCCATCGCCGAGCTTGCGCGTGAGGAAGTCTCCGAAGTGGCCGCCAGAGCCTATAGCGGCGAAACGCCGGTCTTCGGCCCGAACTACCTCATCCCCTCGCCCTTCGATCCGCGGCTTATCCTGCGCATCGCCCCGGCGGTTGCCCGCGCCGCCGCCGCAAGCGGCGTGGCGGCCCGCCCGATCACCGATTTCGAAGCCTATCTCGACCAGCTGAACCGTTTCGTCTGGCGCTCCGGCTTCATCATGAAGCCGGTCTTCAACGCCGCCAAGGCCGCCGAAAAGAAGCGCATCATCTTTGCCGAAGGCGAAGACGAACGCGTGCTGCGCGCCGCCCAGGTGCTGCTGGAAGAAGGCACCGGCATCCCGATCCTCATCGGCCGTCCGCAGATCATCGAAACGCGCCTGAAGCGCTTCGGCCTGCGCATCCGCCCGAATAGCGATTTCGCCGTGGTCAATCCGGAAGACGATCCGCGCTACCGCGATTATGTCGATGATTATTTCGCCCTTGTCGGCCGCGCCGGCATCAACCCGGAGGCGGCGCGTACCATCGTGCGGACCAACACGACCGTCATCGGTGCGCTGTCGGTGAAGCGTGGCGAAGCGGATGCGCTGATCTGCGGCCTCGAAGGCCGCTATGACCGCCACCTGCGCGACGTGAACCAGATCATCGGAAAGCAGGAAGGCGTGCGTTCCTTTGCAGGCCTCAGCCTGCTCATCACCCAGCAGGGCGCGCTGTTCCTCACCGATACGTTCGTCAATTACGACCCGACCTCCGAGGAAGTGGCGGAAATGGCCATTCTCGCGGCCAAGGAAATCCGCCGCTTCGGCATCACGCCGAAGGTGGCGCTCGCCAGCCACTCCAATTTCGGCTCGCGCGATTCCGAAAGCGCCCGCAAGATGCGCCGCGCCCTGAAGATCGTGCAGGAAGCCGCGCCGGAACTGGAAGTGGACGGCGAAATGCAGGGCGGCTCGGCGCTTTCGGAAGCGCTGCGCAAACGCGCCATGCCGAACAGCGTGCTGACCGGCGAAGCGAACCTGCTGGTCTTCCCGAACCTCGATGCCGCCAACATTACGCTCGGCGTCACCCGCACGCTGACGGAGGGCCTGCATGTCGGCCCGATCCTGCTCGGCACGGCCCTGCCCGCCCACATCCTGTCGCCCAGCGTCACCTCGCGCGGCGTCGTCAACATGGCGGCCTTCGCCGTCGTTCAGGCTTCGCATCCTTCGATGTGATGAAGGCCTATTAACGCAATTTTGAACATGCTGTTGCCGCATTGCGGCAACAGCTTATGTTATCTTCCTGAAACACGGATTTCGTGAAGTATAACGCCCCTGCCACCGGCCGGGGACATCGAACGGATCGAACAATTGACCCGCCGCAGCCGCATCATCGGCCTCCTGCTTCCCCTTGTTTTCCTCGCCCCGGCCGCCGCTTTCGCGGATCAGGTCTGCGATACGCTTTATGCGCAGTTGCGCGCGCCGCCCCGCGTCATCGGCAATACGGCTGAGGTGCGGCGTTATGCCAATGCGCTCGCCCGCCAGAACATCGTCATCCGCAAGATCCGGAACGACCTGCGCGGTTATGGCTGCTCCTCCGGCAGCGTCATCGTTTATGGCAATCCCAATGCCGGCCTCTGCGCCGAGATCGGCGATGCGCTGGCGGATGCCGAAGCCGAACGCGACGCGATCATCCGCGACCGGGACGATGCCATGGCGGCGGCGCGCAGTGACGACGGCGACATCAGGCGCCAGCGCATTCTCGCCGCACTCGACGCCAATGGCTGCAGCCCCGCAGAGGACATGAACCCACAAGTGTCGCCGGCGCCCGATGTCACGCGTTACCCCGATGCCTTCCGGCAGAATGGCGGTGAACCGGGACAGGCAGGCCTGTCGCCCTATCCAAACGCCGCCGAGGGCGGACTTCGCACACTCTGCGTGCGCACCTGCGACGGCTCGTTTTTCCCGATTGCCTCCAACGCTTCGCCGCTCGATTTCCGCGCCCAGGCGGAGCAATGCCAGAAAATGTGTCCGGGGACAGAGACGGAGCTTTATTTCCACTCCATGGCGGATCAGGAAACCGCCGACATGGTGTCTGCGCAAACCGGCAAACCCTACAAGGACCTGCCGACCGCCTTCGCCTATCGTAATTCGTCTGCCAAAGCGCCCGGCTGCGCCTGCAACATGGCCGCCTATCACCAGGATATGCAGAAGCAGGAAGAGGCGGCCCGGCCGGAATCCGAAAAAGCCTATTCCGGCATCACCACCATTCCATCACCCCAAGGTGACAGGAGTGGTGACAAGGCTGAGAAGCCTGCCGAACAGCAACAGGCCGCAAAACCGCCGGAACAGCCCGTGCCCGAACGCGACTATGATCCGAACGATAGCCGCGTCCGCGTCATCGGCCCGAAATTCCTGCCGGACCAGACGGGCCGGATCGACCTGAAGAACCCGGCATTGAAGGGCATACAGCCGCAGCAATAAAGACGGCGCTGCCAGCCCTCGCATGTTCCACGACGCCAGACGCGATGCGTCACTTCCGTACAGGCCGCGCCCGTCCCGCGGCCTGCTTTGATCCATCCTTCGGCCATGGATAAACACATTCTTCACCCCATTTGCCGGCAAATATTCATATAGAAGTTGTACTCACGAACGCGATTGACTTCGCTGTAAGAGTGCATATTATAAAAAAATCCACTTAAAGTGGATAAGCAGAACATGCAAAATATATATATGTGGTGCGGCTTTAGCCGCTCGCGCCTTTCATGCATCTCCAGACGATCATGTCGCCCATCTCGACCCCGAGTGGACGATCAGAGTTTCATTGACCCATGAAGCACACAACCATCAGGAGTATAGCCATGACATCCATTCAGATCACCGCAACCGGCGTCAAACTGCTCGATCCTTTTGTCCCGGTCATCGCAACTTTGCCGACAGGCGAAGCGAAGGAGTCCTATTCCATCTCGGTCTCCGGCATGGGACAGCTGACCGGCATTTCCTATACCGTGCCGGCGCATACCACGGGAAAAATCAAGGCCCAGCTGCAAATCTCGGCCCTTTCCAGCCAGGATGTGAGGGACCTCAACACGCTTGCGCTCGGAATGCTGGATGCTTCCTACCGCGAGGAGATCAACGAATACGAAAAGACCACGGCCAGCGCCAATCTCTCGGTCTGGACCTGGTTCTTCGGCGGCGGCGGCGCTTCCGCCTCTTATGAAAAGACCAAACAGGAAATGCGCTCCAAGGGCCTGACGGATCAGCAGATCACCATGCTGATGGACGCCTTCCTGGAACGCGCGACTAATATGTCGACTGTCGAGATCGAGTTCTATGTGAACAATCAGAGCAACGACTACGCCGTCTCCGGCGACGTCTATCTCTACACGGTTTCCGGCACCATCAGCACTGAAAAAGGCACCTCCCAATACCGCATGCTCGCCGATCAGGCGGCGGCTGGCGGTCCTCCGCCGGCCGGCGGCGGCGCTCTCTCCAGCGGCAAGATCATTCCGCTGAACTGACGGCTCTCAGGCACGGGCGGCGCAGCCCTTCACCCCACCGGACACGCCGCCCCTGTAAAGCCGGACATCCATCCTTCACCCCTTTTTCCATGAGGCAAGCGAATGACTTTCGAGGAACTCACCGCGCTCAAGGAGCGGCATTACCATCAGCTGACAGGCATACCCGGCGTCACGGCGATCGGCGTCGGGTTGCTTGAGGACGCCGCCGGCGAACTGACACAGGAGCTTGGCCTGATCCTTTACCACCGCGCGCCGGAGCCATCGCTGAAGGCGGGTCTGATGACGACGCTGGGCGGCGCGCCGCTGCAGGTACGGGAAGGATCCTTCGACCGCCCGAGCGAGGCGGTGCTGACACCGCCCGCGCCCGGCACGGAATGGAAGGATCACCCCAGACGCCTTTCCGACAACCCGCGCGAAAAAGTCGTGGAGCCGATGGTCGGCGGCATCAGCGGCAGCCCGGATTACTGGTCCTGGACGGATACCGTCGGCACCATCGGGCTGGTCGTCCGGGCCGCCAACGGAGCACCGCTGATCATGAGCAATGCCCATGTCATCTGCCGGGACAATGCCCAGATCGGCGATGACGTGTCGCAACCGGCACGCACCTGGTTTGGCGATCTTGCCGCCAATATCGTCGCTTTCCAGAGGGGCAACATCGTCTATCAGGGAACGCCCTATGGCGTCGATGCGGCTGTCGCCAGCCCGGCGAATGGCCGGCTCGCCACCATCGGCGCAATCTACAACCTCCCCTCGCCGTTGGGGGCGGCCGTTGCGGCGCTCAACATGAATGTCACGAAATCGGGCGTGACGACCAATATCACCAATGGCGTCGTTTCCGGCTTTTACGACGTACAGCAGCCGAATATGCGCAACCAGATCGGCATATCGCCGCGTCGGGCCGGCGAGGTCTTCAGTCAGCCGGGCGATAGCGGCAGCGCCGTCATCGACACCGCCGGCAATAATGTCGTCGGATTGTTCTGGGGTGCAAGCGGCGCGATCAGCCTCGCCAGCCCCATTCACCCCATCCTCAATCTTTTTAACTGCACTGTCGTTTGAAGAGACGAAAGCCACCCTTCAAAGCCCACCCTTCCCGGTTTCGTCCGGGAGGGGTGGAGCCGCCCGGTCAACCGCCCCAGCGATTGCGGAACACCAGTTCCTCCAAAGGCACGCGCTGCCGCCAGCCTTTCACCGCCAGTTCCGGTTCAGTGTAAAGTTCGTTGACCCGGCCAAGGCACAGCCAGGCGACGATTTCAATATGGTCGGGAATACCAAGAATAATACGAATGTCGCTGTCGTGGAAAATGCTGACCCAGCCGACGCCGACGCCTTCGGCGCGGGCCGCGAGCCAGAGGTTCTGGATGGCGCAGACGGTGGAATAGACATCCGTGCGCGGATTGTGGGTGCGGCCCAGCACCACCTTGCCGCCCCGCGTCGGATCGCAGGTGACGCAGATGCTGAGTGGCGCCTTGCGGATGCCTTCAAGCTTGAGACTGCGATAAAGCGCCTGCTGCTCGCCGGCAAACATCGCCGCCGCCTCTTCATTGGCGCGGCTGAAGGCCACCCATGCCGCCTGGCGCACGGCGCCATCGGTAACGAGGGTGAAGTTCCACGGCTGCATGAAACCGACCGAGGGCGCCGAATGCGCCGCCTTCAGCAGGCGCTCGACAAGGGCGTCCGGCAGCGGATCTGGCAGGAACTGGTCGCGCACATCGCGCCGCGTCTCGATGGCGCGATAGATCGCCTCGCGCTCCGCGCCGGAAAACGGGCGGGCGGGTGAAAGCGCATGATCGCTTGAACTGGCTTGCAATGGATTGCCAGCGGACGGATCGGTCGGCATCGTTTAACCCCAACAATGCGGGCGCGCGGTTGCCGAAACCATGCCGGTTTTCGCATGCACGACGCGCCTCTTCAGCAACCTGCCGCCGTCCGCGCGGTTCGGTCTATCCTGCCAGGCCGGTCTTCTGACTCGGCTTCATCCGCCCCCTTTCGCCTTCCCGAATGACTTCAGTGGCATGAGAAAAAGGGCATCCGCCTCACAGCGCTGGGCACGTTCCGGTCTTTCACCGAATTCCCGATTCTCCCGCCTCAACGGCAGGCACCTGACCCAAAACCTATGGGCAAAAAAACTTGCAAATGCAAGTATCCCGCCGGTGGTGCGGCAAAGTGACCACGGGCGATCCCACACCTTCGCTCGTCCTGCCCGTCACTCTAGCGGAAAGTACCTGACATAAGCGAATTCATCCCCATCCGGTGACCAGTTGGGCGAGTTCATCGTGCCCTGCCCGCCGAAAAGCTCGAACAGCGTCTCGGCATTGCCGCCATCCATATCCATCAGCCGCACCCGCACGTCGAGGTCACGCGGATGGTCGAAGACGTCGCCGTCATAGGAGACGAACACCACCTTGTCACCTCTGGGTGACGGATGCGGAAACCAGTCGCCATAGGAGCTGTCGGTAATGCGTTCGACAGCGGAACCGTCCACCCGCACCCGCCAGATCTGCATCTGCCCGGTGCGGCTGGAATTAAAATAGATCCACGCACCATCCGGCGAATAATCCGGACCGTCATTACGGCCTTCGCCATGGGTCAGCCGCGTCTCGGTGGCAGTCTCGACATCCATGGAATAGATATCGAAGACCTGATCGCGAATGCCGCAATAGGCAAAGCTTTTCCCATCCGGCGACCAGCCGTGCCAGTAGGAAGGAAGGTTCCTCGTCATCAGCCGCGGTGCGCCTCCCATAGAGGACAGGAGATAGATGGCGCTCTTGCCGAATTCCACCTTGTCGGAGATGGCATAAAGCGAACCGTCAGGCGAAATGCCGTGATCGTTGTTGCAGAGCGCGGCAAAGCCGGTATCGACCTTTTCCGGCGCGGCCCTACCGGAAAGAGACAGGCGATAAAGCAGCCCCTCGCTGTTCAACAGCAGGTATTTTCCATCCGGCGACCAGTTCGGCGCTTCGAAGAGATCAGGCGTCTGCCACACCACCCGCATCTGCCGGGTGCGGATGTTGAAGATTTCGATGGAGCTGCGCATTCTGCCTCCCGGGCGTGTCTGTGTTCTCGCTCAAGGCGCTCGGCAATAGAGACATTCCGTTTGCATCCGCCATCGCCTCGATTATGATCCTAGGGCGGCAGGCACCGTCCTGCAAATTCAAACCGGAAAAAACGCCCGCGCCCCGGCACCGTCCGCGCCGCCTGCCGTTTCTCCCAGATCCGAGGTTCCGCGATGAATACCATCGCCGATCACGGCATCCGCTTCGGGCGGATCGCCGCCATGCTTCCTGTCAGGAATATCGAAAAGGCCCATGATTTTTACGTTGGCGTGCTGGGCTTCGAAAAGACCTTCGAAAACGGCACCCCCGTCGGTTTCATGATCCTCAAACAGGGCAATGCCGAGCTGCACCTGACATTGCAGCCCACCCACAAGGCAGCGCCCTTCAATGTCGCGCATATGATGGTCAGCGATGTCGATGCGCTGCACGCGCTGTGCAAGAGCCAGGGGCTGCGCATCATCAAGGGGCTGCAGGACAAGGATTATGGCCTGCGCGCCTTTGTGTTCGAAGACCCGGATGGCAACCGCATCGATGTGGGGCAGGTTATTTAAGGTAAGGAAGCGGCGCGGGTGCTCTCCGCGCCATTCACATATCCGCGCCGTGGACCGGGCGCATGCCACTTGTTTCTTCTCCCCGCCGGGGAGAAGTCCGCGGCAGCGGGATGAGGGGGTGAGGGTCGAGATAGATCGAGAGCTAGCCCCCTCATCCGACCCTTCGGGCCACCTTCTCCCCGGCGGGGAGAAGAAATTTGCCGCACCTTCGTACAGCAATCGCCCTGTTTATGAAGAAGATTCGGCGTTAACCACGCCTTCCGGAAACCGTCGCAATCACCGATCCCTAAACCGGTTGGTGATCGGATAACGCCGGTCACGCCCAAAGTTCTTCTTGGTGATCTTCACGCCCGGCGCCGATTGCCGGCGCTTGTATTCGGCGAGATAGAGCAGATGCTCCACCCGGTGCACGGTCGCCACATCATGGCCGCGCGCCAGAATTTCCTCGACCGACATTTCCTTCTCGACCAGGCATTCCAGAATATCGTCCAGCACCGGATAGGGCGGCAGCGAATCCTGGTCGGTCTGGTTGGGCCGCAATTCGGCCGACGGGGCCTTGGAAATGATATTGGCCGGGATCACCTCACCGGAAGGACCGAGCGCGCCCGGCGGCACATGGGCGTTGCGCCAGCTGGAAATGGCATAGACCTGCATCTTGTAAAGGTCCTTGATGGGGTTGAAACCACCATTCATGTCGCCATAAAGCGTGGCGTAACCCACTGACATCTCGGACTTGTTGCCCGTCGTCACCACCATCGAGCCGAACTTGTTCGAGACGGCCATCAAAATGGTGCCGCGCGTGCGGCTCTGCAGGTTTTCCTCGGTAATGCCCTCTTCCGTGCCCTCGAAGAGATCGGAGAGCGCCGAGAGGAACCCTTCCACCGGCTCCGAAATCGGCACGATATCGTAACGGCAGCCCAGCGCTTTCGCGCAATCGGCGGCGTCTTTCAGCGATTCTTCCGATGTATAACGATAGGGCAGCATGATGCAGCGCACCCGCTCCTCGCCCAGCGCATCGACAGCCAGTGCCGCGCAGATCGCCGAATCGATACCGCCGGAAAGGCCGAGAACCACGCTCTTGAAGCCGTTCTTGTTGACGTAGTCACGAAATCCCAGCATGCAGGCACGGTAATCCGCCTCCTCGCCTTCGGGAATTTTCGAGAATGGCCCGCTTTCGCAATGCCAGCCATCGGCAGTGCGTTTCCAGTCGGTGACGGCAAGTGTGGCCTCGAACTGGCTCATCTGGAAGGCAAGCGTCTTGTCGGCATTAAAACCGAAACTCGCGCCGTCGAACACCAGTTCGTCCTGCCCGCCCAGCTGGTTGGCGAAAACCAGCGGCAGGCCGCTCTCGATCACCTGTTTCAGCGCGACCTGATGGCGCACATCGAGCTTGCCGCGATAATAGGGCGACCCGTTCGGCACCAACAGGATTTCCGCCCCGCTTTCGGCGAGCGTTTCGCACACGCCCATGTCGTTCCAGATTTCCTCGCAGATCGGAATGCCGATGCGCACACCGCGAAAATTATAGGGACCGGAAATCGATCCTTCGGCGAAAACCCGCTTCTCGTCGAACTCGCCGTAATTCGGCAGGTCGATCTTGTCGCGCAGCGCGATGATCTTGCCGCCATCCAGCAGCGCCACAGAATTGTGCCGGCCCGTTTCGCCCTGTCGCGGAAAACCGATGACGACACCCGGCCCGCCATCGGCGGTCTCCGCCGCCAGCTCTTCCACCGCCTTCAGGCAGGCCTTCAGAAAAGCCGGCTTCAGCACCAGATCCTCCGGCGGATAGCCTGAAATGAACAGCTCGGTCAGAAGCAGAAGGTCGGCGCCCTGCGTTGCCGCATCGGCCCTTGCCTCGCGCGCCCTGGCGAGATTGCCCGCCACGTCGCCAACGGTGGGATTGAACTGCCCGACGGCAATCCGGAGATGGTTCTCTATATCGTGTCTGTCGCTCATGGCTTTTCAATACCGCGCCCGTGCCCGCTCCGCAACGCGGCAATTGCATGGCGGCATCCGTTACGCATGGCAGGCACGCGTTCACGCTAAGGTTATCGCCGCGCCAGCCAGGTTGCGCAAAGTTCATGTCGCGTTCATCGCGCTTATGTGACAGTTACATGACACTTTTGCGACGCCCGATTCATCTCCCCGGATTGGGCGGACGCCTGAAATACCGGAGTATGAGTTTGAGAGATTCGGCGCCAAAAACAACGGCTTCCGAAAAGGCTGGTTTCGTCTTTTCGCCCGCATGGACAAGGAGCCTTTCGAAGCTTTCGGCCGCGGCCCATCCGCTTGCCAATCTGACGGTCGCGTCGATCGTGCTCGTCGTGGCGCTGGAATGGATCGCCCGTGGTTCGCTCCATGATGTCGGTGTTTTCCTCACCTCCTCCGCCCGCCCGGGCATGACCACCATTGCCGCCGTGCTCACCCTTCTCGTCGCACTGGATGCACTTCTTGGCCGGCGTTATCTGTCCCTCATCGCAGTTGCGCCGCTCTGCGCGCTGACCGGGCTTATTTCCGCGCAGAAGCAGACCTATCTCTCCGATCCGCTTTATCCCTCCGACCTGCTGTTCGGCCGCCAGATACTTGAGCTTTTGCCCACGATGCTGAAGGCCCAACCGCTGACGGCGGTGCTGGTCGCTCTCGGCATCTGCGCCACGATTGCCGCTCTTGCGGCCCTCTGGCTGCTAGCGCGCCGTCATTCGCCCATCCTGCGTTGGCGCGAACGCGCCGCCGGTCTCGCGCTGGCGCTGCCGCTTCTTGCCGGCCTCGCCTCGCTGATGGATTATTCGCATTATTCCTGGGTCCGCGATCGCCTCAACATCATTCCCATGATGTGGGACCAGCAGGAAAATTACCGCCATAACGGTTTCCTGATGGCCTTCGCCTTCAATATTCCGATGGCCAACGTCTCGACCCCGCAGGGTTACGGCGAAAACAGCATTGCCGATCTTACCTCGGAACCCGCCTCTTTCGCCGCCAACAAGGGCGATTACCCCGATGTCATCATGCTGATGAGCGAATCGCTGTGGGATCCCGCCCGGCTCAAAAATGTGAACCTTTCTGCCGACCCGATGCCGACGATCCGCGCCAAACAGTCCGGCAATGTGTTTTCGCCCGAGTTCGGCGGCATGACGGCGAATGTGGAATTCGAGGCGCTGACCGGCTTTTCCAACGCCTTCCTGCCCTATGGCAGCATTCCCTATCAGCAATATATCCGCCGCCCCGTGCCCTCGCTCGCCAGCTTCTTCCGCGGTGAAGGTTATTCGGCAATCGCCATGCACCCGTTCCAGGAATGGTTCTGGAACCGCAAGCAGGTCTACGCGAATTTCGGCTTCGAGGAATTCCGCTCCGAAGAGACTTTGCCGGCCATGGAAAAACGCGGCAACTTCGCCTCGGACGATGCGCTGATGGACGAGATCATGGCGGCGGCCGAGAAGGCGCAGAACCCGCTCTTCCTCTTCGCCGTCACCCTGCAGGGACACGGCCCCTACGAGGCGACCCGTTACGCGGAAAACACCATAGGCATCGAAGGCGATCTCTCCGCCTCGGCCTCGCAGGCACTCGCCACCTATTCCCAAGGGGTGGCGGAAGCTGACGAAGCGCTGCTGAAACTGATGCGCTGGGCAAAGAAGCGCGACCGCGAAACCATCATCGTCCTCTTCGGCGATCACCTGCCGCCGCTCGGCCAGACCTTCGTGGAAAGCGGCTACATGCCGGGCATGGTGGCCAGCCGCCGCGCACCGCTTGACGTGATGAAGAAGGAACACGAGACGCCGCTGGTCGTCTGGTCTTCCAAGAAGGGCGTGCGCAAGAATATCGGCACCATCAGCCCGGCGCTTCTGCCCTATCACGTGCTGAAGACGGCGGGCTTCTCCGATCCCTTCTACACCGGCACGCTCGGCGAGGTGCAGCAGGCCTTTTCCGTCATCGACCGGCATATGCTGGTGACGACCGATGGCAACGCCCTGCCCGACTGGTCTATTGCCCCGAACGCCGTTCCCGACGTGGTGCGCGACTACCGCCTGCTGCAATTCGACATGATGTTCGGCCAGCAATATGGCCGCGAGCGCTTCTTCCCCGGTTTCAACTGGCTGCACGAGGGCACGCCGGCGGTCTGATGATTTTCGGCGGCGACGCCTGAACCGCATGGTGGTGGAAATCGTTTGAATTCCGCCACCATGCGGGTTTATCTCGGGAAATATCCGCATCGCCCCACCAGAACCGGAGACACACCGTGTCAGATATCTCCGACTATATCGTTTCGCATTTCAAGCGCTCCTCCCGCGAAATCGGCGAAGTGGAGCGGCGCATTCTCGAACTGTCACATCAGAAAAAGCTGATTTCGACCGACACCAACGCGGAATTTTCCGCCGGCGCGAGTTTGGGCGACAGGCTGGCCGACAATATCGCCAGGGTCGGCGGCTCCTGGGGTTTTATCCTCGCATTCTGTTTTTTCCTGATCTTCTGGGCCGTGATCAATACCATCATCCTGACCACCGGCGCCTTCGATCCCTACCCCTTCATCTTCCTCAACCTGCTGCTTTCCATGCTGGCCGCCATTCAGGCGCCGATCATCATGATGTCGCAGAACCGGCAGGCCGCGCGCGACCGTTTCGAGGCCGCCAAGGATTACGAGGTGAACCTGAAGGCCGAGCTTGAAGTTCTTTCCCTGCACGAAAAGATCGATGTGAAGGTGCTGGCCGAACTGGCCGCGCTGCGCCAGGATCTTGCCGCGCTGCACCGCCATGTCACCCGCAAGGAAGACTGACGCCGGAAAAATTCATCCCCGCTTTTCCCCGCCCTGCCGCGTGCTGTTATCTTGTATCCAGTCCTGCCGGGTGGATGCCAGACGTGGTTGAAACCGAGGGACGGTTCTGATGGGGACGGTGGCGCGTTCGTGACGACAGAACCATTTCGCAAAGCGCGGTGCACGGCCCTTTGCGAGATACGGCATGGTGAAAGACCCGGCTGCGCAACGCATCCGACCCACACCAACCTCAACCAGAGCGCAGCCGGGCAATCGCCCGGCATCCTCACGCTATCCCCGTCCGGCAGCGCCGTGCGGGATGAAGCTGTTGGGGTTTTGGAGTATTTTCAGGAAGTGAGCGAAGGTGCGTGGGGCTTTACCCCCCCTCTGCCCTGCCGGGCATCTCCCCCTCAAGGGGGGAGATCGGCAAGTCGCTCCACCGTCACTTCATCTTTAGGCTTTGAGATGGGCGAGACCTCGCCGCAGATCGATCTCCCCCCTTGAGGGGGAGATGCCCGGCAGGGCAGAGGGGGGTAAAGCCCCGCGCACCTCCGCCCTCACCATGAATCACACAACCCGCTGAAAACCTCACCCCCAGTTACGAATCCGTCAGATTCTTGCGCTACAGATTGACGCAGGCGTTTGTTGCATTGCACTCTAGCGGGCAAGGCTGAAGGGGAATCACTCCCCGTCGTCAAAATGGCATCACGACCATTTCGCAGCGACGCCATGCCGGATGCGACATCCGGTATCGAAATACATTCTGTTCCGGGGTTTTTCATGCACCAGTTCGATCTGATTGTTGTCGGCAGCGGTCCGGCGGGAAGACGGGCCGCCATTCAGGCCGCCAAGCTTGAAAAGAGGGTTCTGGTCATCGAGAAAGGCAGCCGCGTCGGCGGCGTTTCGGTGCACACCGGCACCATCCCATCGAAGACCCTGCGCGAAACGGCGCTCAATCTCACCGGCTGGCGCGAGCGCGGTTTTTATGGCCGCTCCTATCGCGTCAAGCAGGAAATCGACGCCGAAGACCTGCGCCGCCGCCTGCTCATCACGCTTGACCATGAGGTCGAGGTGCTGGAGCACCAGTTCGCCCGCAACCGCGTGCAGCACATTCGCGGCACGGCAAGCTTCATCGATGCCAACACCATGAAGGTGGTGAAGAACGACGGTGAAATCATGACCGTCACCGCCACCTCCATTCTGCTCACCATCGGCACCCGGCCCTACCGGCCGCCGCATATTCCCTTCGATGGCGAAGCGGTGCTCGATTCGGACGAGATTCTCGAAATCAAGGAACTGCCGCGCTCGATGATCGTCGTCGGCGCCGGCGTCATCGGCATCGAATATGCGACGATCTTCAGCGCGCTGGACACGCAGGTGACGGTGGTGGAGCCGCGCGAGACCATGCTGGAATTCATCGACAAGGAAATCGTCGAGGATTTCACCTATCAGCTGCGCGACCGCAACATGAAGCTGGTCTTCGGCCAGAAGGCGGAAAAGGTGGAGCGCGACGAAAGCGGCAAGTGCCTCGTCTCGCTCGGCAATGGCCGCGTGCTGAAAGCCGAGACGGTGCTCTTCGCCGCCGGCCGTGTCGGCGCCACCGATACGCTCAACCTTTCGGCCTGCGGGCTGGAGGCCGACAGCCGCGGCCGCCTGAAGGTCGATCCCGAGACCTTCCAGACCTCGGTGCCGAACATCTATGCCGCCGGCGATATCATCGGTTTCCCGAGCCTTGCCTCCACCTCGATGGAACAGGGCCGCATCGCCGCCCGCCATGCCGTCGGCGCACCGGCCGGCGAACCGCCGCAATTCTTCCCCTACGGCATCTATGCCGTGCCTGAGATCTCCACCTGCGGCCTGACCGAAGAAGAAGTCATCGAACGCGGCATTCCCTATGAATGCGGTATCGCCCATTTCCGCGAAACCTCGCGCGGCCACATCATGGGCCTCGACAGCGGCTTGCTGAAGATGATCTTCTCGCTCAAAACCCGCCGCCTGCTCGGCGTCCACATCGTCGGCGAAGGCGCCACCGAACTGGTGCATATCGGCCAGGCGGTGCTGAACCTCAAAGGCACGGTGGAATATTTCGTCGAGAATACCTTCAACTATCCGACGCTGGCCGAGGCCTACAAGATCGCCGGGCTGGATGCCTGGAACCGCATGGGTGAGATCAAGAAGGATTGAGGCGGAATATTCAGCGGGGCGGCAAAATGCCGTGCAAGCGCTTTTGTTGAGGTCGTAGCCTTCCCTCCTCGTCGCCCCGGATTTGATCGAAGGTCCAGCCAGCCCAAGTCCCTGGGCCAAGAAGACTCATCCCGCGGCCACGATGCCAAACCCCTGCGTCGTCATCCTCGGGCTTGACCCGAGGATCCACAACCCGGCGCACCATGGATCCTCGGGTCAAGCCCGAGAATGACGCCGAGTTTTCAGCAATCCCAACGCAGATGGAACCGCCCTCACCAGCGGATACTATACCGCGCACTCACCCCCGGCCTAAAGTGATCCGCATAGCCCTGATCGAGCGTCCCGCGCACGGTCAGATGATCGCCCAGTTTCTGCTCCACCGCCACACCGCTGCTGAACTCGCTGAAGCTGTTGCGGCTCGCCCCCGTCAACACGAAGGCCGTGCCGGTTTCCGAACGGGAAAGGCGCAATGACTGCGACACATCGAGCCCGTTCCATTGCTGCGCCGTACCGTCATAACGAACGGTGAAATTGCGGTTCGCCTCGATATCCAGTTCCGGCGTGACGATACGCTTCTGCTGCGAGGTCATGGAGACGCTGCTCGACCCCGTGAGCGCGTTGAACATGACGCCGACGTCACGCGCGAGCGAAACACCGGGCAGCTGTTCGGCCAGCAGCGTGACATTGCCCCACAGGCGCACCGGCGTATCCACCAGCTGCCCCGTTTTGGAAGCGCTCATGCCCATTTCCAGCCCGGCACGGATCGGCGTATCGACCGGTAGCTTCGCGCCGATGCGCGCCGTATAGGAACGGTCTGAATTCTTGACCGGCTTCCAGATCAACCCGGCCTCGTCGGCATGGGCTGCACCCGCAGCGGTGAAGAGCGATAAAAAAAGGGCAGAACCCGTTCGGAGCGACATATTTGTCCCCTGGCAAATTAAGGGCGCGCCGGGAGAACCCGGCAGGCACGGTAAAAGCTCAAGGCCAATGGTTTGGCAGCGATGAGGCCACATGAAAGCGGCGCGCAATGCCCGAACGTCCGCATTCCGCGACCGGGGCAAATCATGCTGCGCAGGGTGCCAGATGAACGGGAGATGAACAAGAGCAGATGCAGCAAAAAATCATGCTGCACTGCATTGTGATCAGAACGACGGGCGAATATTTGTTCTGCGGCAGCTGTTCATGCAACTGGCCACAGCTCAACTTAAGCAAGAGTATCCATCAACAACCCATAATTAATACTGAGTAAAATGGAAAATATTAATACGACTTCATTAAAGCGTAATATTATATATTATAAAATAACTACGGTATACATGACCGCAATTATCCCATCAAATACCCTTGACAAGAAAAAATAACGTTGATTTTTTTATTGTGTAATTTACTCTACCATAAATTGATTTCGTCTGATTTTGGGCCGTCTGCGATGGTGTATTTTGTAAGAATTGCGAGCGCATTAGCTTTCCTATTTTTGTCTGGATGCACCTCTGCACAGATTGGCGTCCCTTACGATCAGAAAATCGATGACGAGCTAAATGCCTATCATAAGAGTGCAATCCAATTTATAAAGAGCATGGAGCAAGCAGCTGCAACACCCGAGGGCCGATTCCGGAATGAAAAGGCCCAGAAATTTTACGCAGAATCCGCTGCTAATCTGGCGAATGTGCAGGTGCGTGCAGATGTTCTCAGCGGCAAAGAGTGTTTCAACAAGCCTGTTCAGAATCTCATAGGAAAAAGTGATTTTGCCTCTATTGATGATACGTTGCGTCAAAAGCAAAACACTGTGGGCAGTGCCGACAGCCCGTCTAAAATAACCACATCTCCCGTCGGTAATTGTCTTGCTGTGATGGTCAGGGGCGTGCGCCTTGCGCAGCAACGTCTGGAAAGCGACCATCAGCTTATGGATAAGCTCACTCCCACTGTTGCGACGATAAACCAAGAGAGCATCAACGCATCCGTCACCGTTGCACTGAAGGGTTTGCGCGCCAAGAAGCCATAAAGGGGGCAAATATGTCATTAGATGCAGATAAAATATCGAAGCAGATATCAGAGAAAGCCGCACATATTGCTGGCAACGCCTGGAATGAAATGCGTCAGGCTGCAATTGTTGAGTTTGAAGGATTGGCCCGTCGGATAGTTATGCTCATAGAGGGTTATCGCAATGATGAAATCACGAAGAGCATGGTACAAGGGCATTTAGCCAACATGCGCTACCACGTCATCGCAACAATAGCGATGTTAACGATGATGACGCAGGGCGCAGTTGAGAAAATCGTAAACGGTGCGCTCACTGTGGTTCGCGATGCTATCAATAAGGCAGTCGGGTTCGCTCTTATTGCTTAGGAAAAGCAACTCTCAATATTCCACATACTCGGTCTCAATCGACGGCCTAAAGGGGTCCTGTTCCAGGCAACAAGGGCACCGCATATATGTAAACTGTTCTTGATCCAATCAAACTTCCAGCGCACGGGCAGCTGTCCTAGACAGATCAAATGGAAGCTCCTGCACAACGCGATACTGCCGACCTTCAAACGCCACGGCGTCGAACATAAAAAAGGCCGCAGCTTGCGCCACGGCCCTTCCATTCAATCAGCTTTCGCCAGGCAAGATTATTCGGCGTCGCCTTCAGCGGCCTTCTTCTTGGCCGGAGCCTTCTTCTTCGGAGCGGCTTCTTCGCCTTCAGCGGCGTCGTCAGCCTTGGCAGCAGCCTTTTTCTTGGCCGGGGCCTTCTTCTTGGTTTCCGTTGCTTCTTCAGCGTCGTCAGCCAGCAGCTCTTCCTTGGAAACGGTCTTGTCCGTTACCGAGATTTCGGAGAGCAGCTTGTCGATGACCTTTTCTTCGAAGATCGGAGCGCGCAGCGAAGCGGAAGCGCCGGGGGTGTTGCGGAAGAAATCGAGGATTTCCTTCTGCTGGCCCGGGAACTGCTGCAGCTGCTGGAACAGCGCGCGCTGCATTTCTTCTTCGGTCACTTCGACGCCGGCCTTTTCGCCGATTTCGGAGAGAACGAGGCCGAGACGGACGCGACGCTCAGCAAGCTTGCGATATTCTTCGCGGGCTTCTTCTTCGGTCGTGTCTTCGTCAGCGAAGGTCTTGCCGGACTGGGCGAGATCGGTGTTGATCTGGCGCCAGATATTGTCGAACTCGGCGTCGACGAGGCCAGCCGGCGTGTCGAACTTGTACATTTCGTCGAGCTGGTCGAGAATCTGACGCTTGACCTTCTGGCGGGTGACGTTGCCGTACTGGCTTTCGATCTGGCCCTTGACGATTTCCTTCAGCTTTTCAGCCGATTCGAGGCCGAGCTTCTCGGCCAGTTCGTCGTTGATTTCAACGGCAGCAGCAGCGGCAACTTCCTTGACGGTGATGTCGAAGTTGGCGTCCTTGCCAGCGAGGTTCGCAGCCGGGTAGTCGGCCGGGAAGGTCACGGTGATGGTCTTTTCATCGCCAGCCTTGACGCCGACCAGCTGGTCTTCGAAGCCGGGGATGAAGCGGCCCGAACCGAGAACCAGTTCAGCATCTTCAGCAGCGCCGCCGTCGAAGGCAACGCCGTCAACCTTGCCGAGATAGTTCATGGTGACGCGGTCGCCATCGGCAGCCTTGCCCTTCTTGGGCTCGTAGGTGCGGGCGCTTTCGGCGATCTTGAGGATCTGCTCGTTGATTTCGTCTTCGGAGACTTCAACAACTTCGCGGGTAACCTTGATGCCGTCATTGGCCTTCAGTTCGATGGCCGGGATGATTTCATAGGCAACGGTGAATTCGAAATCGGATTCGGCCGACAGGATCTTTTCGGCTTCCTGCTCGTCTTCGGTCATGGAGATGGCCGGCTGGGTAGCAGACTTCTCGCCGCGGCTGGAGAGGATTTCGGAAGGCTTTTCACGAACCAGCTCGTTGACGAGGTCGGCCATGATGGACTTGCCGTACATCTTCTTCAGGTGGCCGACCGGCACCTTGCCGGGACGGAAACCGTTGATGCGAACCTTGTCCTTGGCGTCAACCAGGCGCTCGTCCAGACGGGCCTTCATGTCGGCGGCCGGAATAACGACCTTGAGTTCGCGCTTCAGCCCTTCAGCGAGCGTTTCGATAACCTGCATTTTCCTAACCTTCACATCATGGCGGCGGTGCTCAGACAGCCGTTGGTTTACTTTCGAGCACTGCGCCGGAAACATCGTTCCCCGGCCGTGGCTTCCCTTATTTCTTTACACAAGCGCCTGCCGGACACCGTTACGCCTGCACCCGAGAAAAAGACCAAAGGGGAGAAATGAACCCCGAAGCTCCCCGCATCCTATAAAGATGCACTCTGGCGCAAGCGTGGCACAGCCATGCCTTGCTTGTGGTGCGGGTAGAGAGACTCGAACTCCCACGCCGAAGCGTTGGTACCTAAAACCAATGCGTCTACCAATTCCGCCATACCCGCACGTTGGGCGGCGGTATGTCACAATGTTCAGAAAGGGTCAAGCACGCCTTGTCGCCGCCTTCCGTTTCCTCCGGACTTTTCTTGTCCGCCGCTGCGGCGGCGAAAGACGGGCGGCCCTCTTTGCCATTTGCCGCCCGCGCGGAGAAAAGGGATGGGCGGCGGGGCAGACGCGATCCCGAACCGGAAACGACAGAGCCGCACCGCATGCCGCTCTCCGCCCGCCCCTTTCGTCTGCGCGGAAAAGTGCGAAGGCAAAGCGGGCGATATTTATGCGGCTATGTTGACATTATATATAGCGCGGCCTGCGGCGAACATCGCCGTTGTTCGCCACCGATCAAATGCCCGATCACGGCTCCACCTCTTTAATATCGCCCGAGCCCGGGCCAACCGCGCAGCTTCGCATTGCGGAACTCTCCCGCGTCACCAAAAGCCCATAAATTGGTCACAAATTATGCATGAATCGCCGCAATTAGCCCGCTTCACCGGCTTGCCCTGCATTTCGCGCATAGGTGACATCTTGCTTTGTCTGTTTTTGTTTTGATTAAACCGATTATATTCATGGTCATACAGAGATTGAGTTCAGCCCCGGACCAAAGCCTCCCAAGACTGGCCGCAGAGACTGAACAGCACGAAGAGGAAGATGAAAATGAACATTGCACGCTCGCTGACCAACTGGCGCAAGTATCGTCAGACCGTAACCGAACTCGGCCGCATGACCGACCGCGAACT
Organism: Agrobacterium sp. NPDC090283; assembly: GCF_044769685.1. Lineage (NCBI taxonomy): Bacteria > Pseudomonadati > Pseudomonadota > Alphaproteobacteria > Hyphomicrobiales > Rhizobiaceae > Agrobacterium > Agrobacterium sp. NPDC090283. The sequence goes on from NZ_JBIVYG010000013.1 coordinate 95,235, forward strand.
GAATGACCTCGGCATCGGCCGTCAGGACATCCGCCGCGTCGCCAAGACCGCCGTCGGCATCTAATAAAGACGCCCCGCCGCTTCAAGCGGCGGATGCGGGACGACCTACCCAAAAAGGCCTGAGGCTCCCCGCCTCCGGCCTTTTTTCGTTTTGGGCGACTCTCCAGATCGAAGCGGCACCCCCGTAACCGCTCGCGGGGTCGGCAGATGAAAAATGCATCGATGGCTGACCCTTTACGCAACACCCGGATAGTGTCCGCGCCCCCTCCCGAGGCGCCTTTTTACGCCTGAAAGCGCCTTTAGCGCCGCCAAAGGCTGCTAAACCCCTCAAAACCGCCTGAAACACAGGCATTTCCGCTCATATTTTGCCCAGATGATATTCAAAGCCGCAAATTTAGCCGACATAGTGCACAAATGCATGGCAGTAGCCTAAATTCTGCACTGCACAACATGGCTCAATGTCTATATATAAAACCTCAACAGCCGAGAGCACAGAAACACTGAGCCGGCCGACGAAATCAACAGAGATAGATTGAGGAAACGACCATGAACCCCATCCGCATTGCAAAGAACTGGATCTCCTACCGCCGCACGATCAACGAACTCGGCAGCCTCTCCAACCAGGCTCTGAGCGACATCGGTCTGACCCGTTACGACATCCGTAACGTAGCAGCCCGTTCGTTCCGCTAAGGCGTAAACGATCGTCCCGCTGCCCGACCTCCAGGGCGCGACGATTGAGCGACAGGCAAAAAAGCGGCGCCTCTGGCGCCGTTTTTGATTCTGGGTGTTTGCTGGAGATCGGTCTTCATCACCACATCCAGAATCAAGGGCCGCAAGAAAGACCGCAGTATCGCCGCTTGTTTCTTCTCCCCGCCGGGGAGAAGGTGGCCCGAAGGGTCGGATGAGGGGGCTAGCTCTCGATCTATCTCTACCCTCGCCCCCTCATCCCGCTGCCGCGGACTTCTCCCCCTCGGGGAGAAGAAACAAGCGGCATCCGCCCGCTCCCCAAATACTCGCCTGCTTTTCAGTACTGCCGTGAACCGGGCAGCCCGCCCCTCTCGCAGCCCCACCTCGCAAAAACATTTGGCTGCCCCGGCCATGCATGCTAGTGCATCCGCAAACAATGCCGCGTCCTGAAGGGACCCGCGCAACACAATCACTCGAATGACAGCCGCCAGACGGGAGCCTTTGCCCCGCGGCCACCCATGGACGCCAGCATGCAAGACAAGACCCATTCTCCCATTCATGTCGTGGGCGGCGGACTGGCCGGCTCGGAAGCCGCATGGCAGATTGCTGAGAGCGGCGTGCCCGTCATCCTGCATGAAATGCGCGGCGTGCGCGGCACCGATGCGCATAAGGGCGATACGCTGGCGGAACTGGTCTGTTCCAACTCCTTCCGCTCCGACGATGCGACGGCCAATGCGGTCGGTGTCATCCATGCGGAAATGCGGCTTGCCGGCTCGTTGATCATGGCCTGCGCCGACAAACATCAGGTGCCGGCCGGCGGCGCGCTTGCCGTCGACCGCGACGGATTTTCGCAGGCCGTGACGGACAGGCTCGAAAGTCACCCGCTGGTGACGATCCTGCGCGAAGAAGTGACGGGCCTGCCGCCGAAGGAATGGGGCAGCACCATCATCGCCACCGGCCCGCTCACCTCGCCGGATCTGGCGGCGGCGGTTCAGGCAGAGACGGGTGAAGATGCGCTGGCATTCTTTGACGCCATCGCCCCCATCGTGCATCGCGACAGCATCAACATGGATATCTGCTGGTACCAGTCGCGTTACGACAAGGTCGGCCCCGGCGGCACGGGCAAGGATTACATCAACTGCCCGATGGACGAGGAACAGTACAACGCCTTCATCGACGCGCTGATCGCCGGCGACACTGTCGGTTTCAAGGAATGGGAAGGCACGCCCTATTTCGACGGTTGCCTGCCGATCGAGATCATGGCCGAACGCGGCCGCCAGACGCTGCGTCATGGTCCGATGAAGCCGATGGGCCTGACCAACGCCCACAACCCCACGGTCAAGGCCTATGCCGTCGTCCAGCTGCGCCAGGACAATGCGCTCGGCACGCTCTACAACATGGTCGGTTTCCAGACCAAGCTGAAATACGGCGTACAGGCGGATGTATTCCGCATGATTCCGGGTCTCGAAAATGCGGAATTCGCCCGCCTCGGCGGTCTGCACCGCAACACCTATATCGATTCCCCCATCCTGCTCGACCATTCGCTGAAGCTGAAATCCCGTCCGGACCTGCGTTTCGCCGGCCAGATCACCGGCTGCGAAGGTTATGTGGAAAGCGCCTCCGTCGGGCTGCTCGCCGGCCGCTTCGCCGCCGCCGAGCAAAAGGGCGAGGCCCCGAACCTGCCGCCGGCCACCACCGCGCTTGGTTCGCTGCTCAACCACATCACCGGCGGCCACCTCTCCTCAGATGATGAGCCGGGCAAACGCTCCTTCCAGCCGATGAACATCAATTTCGGCCTGTTCCCCGAACTGGAGCCGGGCTCCATCGTCAAGCCCGAAGGCGTGAAACGTTTTCGCGGCAAGGACAAGACCATCATGAAGCGCCAGCTCATCGCAGCGCGGGCGCTTAAGGATTGTGCGGCGTGGCTTGGCGTGGAACACGTCGCAACGGAAGTCGCAAGAGAACAAGAGAGCGACGCAACGCCATAGGCCAGCCTCGCATCTATCAGCCAAAATAACGGGGCCGTGTGTCCGCACACGCCCTTTTCCATTCCGGGTCACCGGATTTTGCCTTGCCCGGCCAGCCGCGCTCGGGCAAAACCTTTTTATTTGCACATTACAAAGACTGAGGAGATCGACTATGGACGTTCGCGCCGCCGTTGCCATTCAGGCAGGAAAACCGCTCGAGGTCATGACCGTTCAGCTTGAGGGTCCCCGCGCCGGTGAAGTGCTTGTTGAGGTCAAGGCCACCGGCATCTGCCACACCGACGATTTCACCCTCTCTGGCGCCGATCCGGAAGGCCTCTTCCCGGCAATCCTCGGCCATGAGGGCGCGGGCATCGTCGTTGATGTCGGCCCCGGCGTCACCTCGGTCAAGAAGGGTGACCACGTCATTCCGCTCTACACGCCGGAATGCCGCGAGTGCTACTCCTGCACCTCGCGCAAGACCAATCTCTGCACCTCCATCCGCGCCACGCAGGGCCAGGGCGTGATGCCGGACGGCACCAGCCGCTTCTCTATCGGCAAGGACAAGATCCACCACTATATGGGCTGCTCGACCTTCTCGAACTACACCGTTCTGCCGGAGATCGCGCTCGCCAAGATCAACCCGGACGCCCCCTTCGACAAGGTCTGCTACATCGGCTGCGGCGTGACGACCGGCATCGGCGCCGTCATCAACACCGCCAAGGTGGAGATCGGCTCTACCGCAATCGTCTTCGGTCTCGGCGGCATCGGTCTGAACGTGCTGCAGGGCCTGCGCCTTGCCGGTGCGGACATGATCATCGGCGTCGACATCAACCCGGATCGCAAGGCCTGGGGCGAAAAATTCGGCATGACCCACTTCGTCAATCCGAAGGAAGTCGGCGACGACATCGTGCCCTATCTCGTCAACATGACGAAACGTAACGGCGACCTGATCGGCGGCGCGGACTATACGTTCGATTGCACCGGCAATACCAGGGTCATGCGTCAGGCGCTGGAAGCCTCGCATCGCGGCTGGGGCAAGTCGGTCATCATCGGCGTTGCCGGCGCCGGCCAGGAAATCTCGACCCGTCCGTTCCAGCTGGTCACCGGCCGCAACTGGATGGGCACCGCCTTTGGCGGCGCGCGCGGCCGCACGGATGTGCCGAAGATCGTCGACTGGTACATGGAAGGCAAGATCCAGATCGACCCGATGATCACCCACACCATGCCGCTCGAAGACATCAACAAGGGCTTCGACCTGATGCACAAGGGCGAATCGATCCGCGGCGTGGTTGTTTATTGATCGGAAAATGACAGCGGTGGACGCGCGTAACCGCGCGCCCGCCATTCATGCAAATGTGATCGCCACCGACGCCCTGCAGCCATTGCGATTAACGGGACGGTAAATCTATCATCGTAAGCCGATACTACGCGGTGGAGTTGAAAATCTCTCCCGGGCCAGAGGATGCCAGACCAGCGGAGAGCGACCCTGAAAATCGTACCGATCGACAACGCAAACCGCGTCGCCGCCGTCGCTCTCCTGACGAAAGGCTTCCCGGAAAAAAGCGAGGCCTTCTGGTCTCGCGGGTTGTCGCTCGTCAGCGAACATCACGAGCGGCGTGACCTCGGCCCGATCGGGCAATTGCTGATGAAGGGCGACGATGCCGCAGGCGTGCTGCTGACGATCAAAAGCCGCCTGCCCGAGACGGGAAAGATCGTCGTCAACCTGTCGAGCTGGTATGTGGAACCTTCCTGCCGCTGGTTCGCACCGCGTATGCTGCAGATGGCTTCCTCCAGCGAGGATGAACTCTTCACCGATCTCACCCCCTCTCCCGAAGCCTGCAAGCTGAACGAGAGGCTGGGTTTTGCGACGGTGACCGACTGCACGCTTTTTTATGCATTGCCGCTCACGGCGTTTCGTCCGGCAAGCGCACGGCTTCGCCCGCTTGCGGACATCACGCCGGACATACTCTCCGCTGAAACGCGCAACATGCTGGAAGACCACGCCCGCCTCGGCTGCATCGTGGCCGTCATGGAGGCGGACAGCCACCATTACCCGCTGGTCTTCCTGAAAACCACAACCAGGAGACTGCCCTCCGCGCGCCTCATATATTGCGACGACCGGCAGGTCGCACAGCGGCACATATCCGCAATTGCGCGCCATCTTCTTGGCCATGGCCGGCTTGCGCTCACCATGGCTGCACTTGAGGCAGAGCGAAAGGCCGGAGGCCTTGCCATTCATAAATCTGCACCGATACAAGTAAAAGGCGCATGGAACCCACAATTTATTAACGAAACATACTCAGAGTTGGTGTTATTGCCACCGTAGGTATTCTAGTGAATCGTGCGCGACTTGACGGAATCTTGGCCTTTACAGACAAAGCGCCATTCCGGGCAGGTCTTCTGGGACACACGAGGGAAATCGGAGAACAAGCATGCTTGCAGCGAAAAAGAGTGAAATCGACGTTGCTGATACCATCTATTCCTATCTCTCCAACCGTTTTCCCGCCTATGCCCCCTTTTCCGCCGACACGCTGCTTCTTGAAGGCGGCGTGATCGATTCGCTCGGTTTTCTCGAACTGATGATCTTCCTCGGCGAGGGTTTCGGCATCATTCTCGATGACGAGCATTTCACCCCCGACAATCTCGGCACACCGGCCGATCTCATCGCCTTCGTCCTCAGGGAACGGAGGAGATGACACCCCATTTCCTGCTGCACCACCTTCTCGCCGCACGCGCGGCGAGCGACGATCAGGCCCTCGTCCACAGGGACCGGTCGCTGAATTATCGCGAATTCGCCGAGACGGCGGCCCGTTGTGCAGCGGCATTGCAGGAAGCCGGAGTGCAACGCGGTGAGCGCGTCGTCATCTATCTGCCACGCGGCATAGAGGAATGCTGGTCGATCTTCGGCGTCAGCATGGCATCCGGCGTCTTCGTGCCGGTCAATGCCCTGCTGAAGGCCCAGCAGATCCGCCATATCATCAGGGATTGCGGCGCGAAGATCGTCATCAGCGACACCACGATGATGGCTGAACTGAAAGCGGCACTGGAAGACCTTCCAGATGTCGCGATCCTGCTTACGGAAGAGATCGCGACCCGCGCCGCGACACCCGCCCGCCCTGCGGCGGCAATCGGCGAGGACTTGGCCGCCATCCTTTATACATCAGGCTCCACCGGTTCGCCCAAGGGCGTGATGCTGTCGCACCGCAATCTTCTCGCCGGCGCGCGCATCGTCCGTACCTATCTTGAAATCACCGGCCGGGACCGCATTCTGTCGCTGCTGCCCTTCAGCTTCGATTATGGCCTCAACCAGCTGCTGACGGCGGTGGAACAGGGCGCAACCACCGTTATCTCCACCTTCCGGCTGGGCGACGAAATCGTCCGCGATCTGCGCGACCATGCCGTCACAGGTCTGGCCGGTGTTCCGACGATCTGGGCGATCCTGACGAAAGCGGCCCCTTCGCTCGCCAAGACGCCTTTGCCGCATCTGCGTTACATCACCAATTCCGGCGGGCGTGTGCCGCAGGAAACCGTAAAAGCGCTGCGCGAGAAGCTGCCGGACACAAAGATCTACCTGATGTATGGCCTTACCGAGGCCTTCCGCTCCACCTTCCTGCCGCCTGACGAAATCGACCGCCGCCCAACCTCCATCGGCAAAGCCATTCCCGAGTGTGAAATCTTCATCGTCACCGATAAGGGACAAAGGGCAAAACCGGGCGAACCCGGCATTCTCGTGCATCGCGGCCCGACCGTGTCGCTCGGTTACTGGAACCGGCCGGACGATACGGCCAAGGTGCTGCGCCCGCACCCCTTCATTCCGGCGGCGCTGGGCGGCGAGACCGTGTGTTATTCCGGCGATCTGGCGGTGGAGGACGACGACGGTTTCTTTAGCTTCGTCGCCCGCAACGATGCGATGATCAAATCGTCAGGCTATCGCATCAGCCCGACCGAGGTAGAGGAAAGCCTGATGTCGACGGGGCTTTTCCGTGAGGTCGCCGTCATCGGCCTGCCCGACCCCTTTGCCGGGGAAAAGGTGCATGCCGTGGCAACCGCGGCCCATGAAAATATCGATGTTTCGGCCGCCCTGAAGAAGGCCGCCGAAATGCTCGCCCCCTTCATGATCCCGCGCGCCATCGAACTGGTGGAACGACTGCCGGTAACGGCCAATGGCAAGGTGGATTACCGCGCGCTGGTGCGCGAACGGACGGACAATGGCGCCAACGGATAAACCCCAGAGCCACGGCCCGGCCTTTGCGGCCGCCTTATTCGACATAAGCGGGAACGATCTTGTCATCGGCGGCCTTCCCGTGCGCGATATTGTCGCCGGGACCGGAACACCGTGTTTCCTCTATGACGCCGGCGCCATGCGCCGCGCCTATCGCGATCTCGAAACCGCGCTCGGCGGCTTTGCCGATATCTACTATTCGGTAAAAGCCAATCCCCTGCCCGCCATCATCTCGCTTTTCCGGCAGGAAGGCGCCGGTGCTGAAATCGCCTCCGTCGGTGAATACCGCGCGGCCATCAAGGCCGGTGTCGCACCTGATAACATCATCTTCGCCGGCCCCGGCAAGGGCATGGCCGAACTGCGCGAGGTGATCGAGGGCGGTATCGGCGAAATCCACATCGAAAGCGCCGAGGAAATCGCCCGCATCGAGGCAATCGGCAAGCCGGTCAAGGCCTCGATCCGCATCAATCCGGTGCCGGATGCTCAAGCCGGCGCCATGCGCATGGGCGGCAAGGCCACCGCCTTCGGTTTCGACGAGGAGGAACTGGACACTGTCCTGTCGCTCTTCAAAAACACCCGACATATCGATCTCGTCGGCGTCCATATTTACGGCGGCACGCAGATTCTCGATGCGGACATGCTTGTCTTGCAATGGAGACACGGTATTTCCCTCGCCGCTCGCATGGCGGACATGCTCGGCAAGCCGCTCGAAACCATCGATCTCGGCGGCGGCCTCGGCATCCCCTATTTCGCCGGGGAAACGCCGCTCGATCTTGAGAAAGTCCGCGCGGCAATCCCCGACCTCAGGGCGCTTTTGAAGTCCCATTCGCTGATTGCCGGCGCCCATGTCATCGTCGAACCCGGCCGCTTCCTCGCCGGCCCCGGCGGCATCTATGTGGCGGAAGTGAATTCGGTAAAGACCTCGCGCGGCACCACCTTCGTGGTGATGGATGGCGGCATGCACCACCATCTGGCGGCTTCGGGCAATCTCGGCCAGATCGTCAAGCGCAATTATCCCATCGTCGCACCGGCCATGATGCTGGCGGAGCATGAGGAAACGGCAACCATCGTCGGCCCGCTCTGCACGCCGCTCGATACGCTGGCCCGCAATGCGGCGCTGCCCAGGCTGAAGGCCGGTGATCTCCTCGCGATCCTGCAATCGGGCGCCTATGGCGCCAGCGCCAGCCCTGCGAGTTTTCTGAGCCATGCGGCGGCGAAGGAGGTATTGGTGGCGGACGGGGCAATTGAGGTGATCGGACGTTGACGGGCTGGGACAGCGGAAACCGGAACCGGCTTCCGGCGAGCACGCAGGTTACCGCCTGAATTCGAGTTCCCCGCTTCAACCTCCCTCATTCCTGTTCCCCGGAACAAGCACGAGGATGTCACAGGAATCCAGCCAGACCAAGTCCTTGGGCTGAAAAGACTCTTCCCGTCGCACAGACGTGCGTCGACTGGATTCCTGTGACATCCTCGTGCTTGTTCCGGGGAACAGGAATGAGGGGGCGAGTGTCATCGCCGAGCAATCGTGAAGGATACGACGCCCCTAAGAATCCCGCGCCTTCCCAATCACCCCCGCAGCAACCTGTCCCCCACCGCGAATTTCGATTTCAGCAGACACTCGTCATATTCCGCTTCCGCCACGGAATCGAACACGATACCGCCGCCGACATTAAAGACCGCACGGCCGTCATCAAACAGGCTGAGAGTACGGATCGCCACCGAGAAGCGCATTTCACCACTTGGAGACATGAAGCCGATCGCACCGCAATAGGCGTCGCGCGGCGTCGCTTCCAGCTCGCGCAGGATTTTCATCGCCCACATTTTCGGCGCGCCGGTAACCGAGCCGCAGGGAAACAGTGCCGTAAAGATGTCTTCCACCGTCGCGTCAGGCAGAAGTTTCGCCCTGATATGGCTGACCATCTGATGCACGGTGGGATAGGTCTCGATATCGAACAGCCGCGGCACATCGAGGCTGCCGACCTCGGTGATGCGGGAAATATCGTTGCGCAGCAGATCGACGATCATGCGGTTTTCGGCGAGCGTCTTTTCATCCGTCAGCATTGCTGCGATGATCGCCCGGTCCTCTTCCGCGTCCGCCCCGCGCGGCGTCGTTCCCTTCATCGGGTGGGTTTCGATAAAGCCGTTCCCATCGACCGAAAAAAACAGTTCCGGCGAACGCGACAGGATGACCGGCCCGCCGAGATTAACCAGCGCGCCATATTTGACCGGCTGCCTTTCGATCAGCGACCAGAAGGCCGTCAGCGGATCGCCGCTCCAGCGGGCATGAACGGGCATGGTCAGATTGCCCTGATAACAGTCGCCCCGGCGCAGATGCCCGTGCAGTCGCTCGAAGCGCTGGCGATAGTCCGCAAATGCCCATGCGGGCACCGGATCGGCGAGCAACGCATCCGCATCCGGCAGATCTGCCGGGCGTGCGAAGCGTCCCTCATCCGGCTGCGGGGCGGAAAAGACGCCGAAATTGAGAAACGGCACGTTGCGGGCCTCGCGCGCGAAAGGCGCAAGCTTCGGCTCGAACAGGAAACCCGCCTCGTAGGACATATAGCCGGCGAGATATTTCCCGGCGCGGCGCAACTTTTCCATGCGCTTGAGCGCGGCAAAAAACGCCTTCGGCTCATCCGCGACGATGATCTCTTCCGGCTCGGTGAAGGCTGTCACCGTGCCGGTCGTGTCATCCCGGAAAAGAACGTAAGGCGCATGTGCCAAGGAAAGCGTCCGTAGAGGGTAAGTTCGGGGTGTTCAAAACGGCGGATAGAAACCTCTCCTCCGTCATCCTCGGTCCCCGGATCAAGTCCGAGGATGCCCCGAGGATCTGCCGCTCGTTGATTTCTGCTACATTGGTAGATCCTCGGGACAAGCCCGAGGATGACGTCGAGTGTGGAGGATGCTCTGAACCTAAACCGGGTCTATATCGCCCCGCGCCCACATTTCGATGGTTTCCGCATAAAAATCGGCGAAACGGCCTTCCTCGATCGACTTGCGGATACCCTGCATCAGCTCCTGATAATAGGCAAGATTGTGCCAGGAGAGCAGCATGCCGCCCAGCGCCTCGTTGGCGCGGGTGAGATGATGCAGATAGGCGCGGGAATAATCGCGCGAGGCCGGGCAGTTGGACTGCTCGTCGAGCGGCCGCATATCCTCGGCATGGCGGGCATTGCGGATATTGACCTTGCCGCGGCGGGTAAAGGCCAGACCGTGACGGCCGGAACGGGTCGGCATCACGCAGTCGAACATGTCGATACCCCGCGCCACCGATTTCAGGATATCGTCAGGCGTGCCGACGCCCATCAGGTAACGCGGCTTTTCGGTTGGCAGCACCGGCAGGGTGATATCGAGCATGCCGAGCATCACATCCTGCGGCTCCCCGACGGCGAGGCCGCCAACCGCATAACCCTTGAGATCGAGCTGCTTCAGCCCTTCGGCGGAACGAATGCGCAGATCCGGCTGGTCGCCGCCCTGCACGATGCCGAACATGGCCTTGCCGGGCTGTTCGCCAAAGGCGACGCGGCAGCGTTCGGCCCAGCGCAGCGACATTTCCATGGCGCGCTCGATTTCCTTGCGCTCGGCCGGCAGCGCGATGCATTCATCGAGCTGCATCTGGATATCGGAATCGAGCATGCCCTGGATTTCGATCGAACGTTCCGGCGACATGTGGTGCAGCGATCCATCCACATGGCTCTTGAAGGTCACGCCCTTCTCGTCGAGCTTGCGCAGCCCGGAGAGCGACATGACCTGAAAACCGCCGCTGTCGGTGAGGATCGGATGCGGCCAGCGGATGAGTTCATGCAGGCCGCCAAGGCGCGCAACACGCTCCGGGCCCGGCCGCAGCATCAGGTGATAGGTATTGCCGAGAATGATATCGGCGCCCAGTTCCCGCACCTGATCCAGATACATGGCCTTGACGGTGCCGACCGTGCCGACGGGCATGAAGGCGGGCGTGCGGATAACGCCGCGCGGCATGGCGACTTCGCCGAGACGCGCGCCGCCGCTCGTGGCTTTCAGGGTGAAGGTGAATTTCTCGTGCATCAGTTTTTCCGGAACAACAGGCTGGAATCGCCATAGGAATAGAAGCGGTATCCGGTTTCGATGGCGTGCTTATAAGCGTCACGCATCGTTTCGAGACCGCAGAAAGCCGAAACCAGCATGAACAGCGTCGATTTCGGCAGGTGGAAATTGGTCATGAGCATATCGACCGCGCGGAAACGATAACCGGGCGTGATGAAGATGCCGGTCGCATCGGACCATGGATGGATAGTGCCATCTTCGGTGGCCGCACTTTCGATCAGCCGCAGCGAGGTGGTGCCGACTGAGACGATGCGCCCGCCGCGCGCCTTCACCGCATTCAGCTTGTCGGCCGTTTCCTGCGAGACGTGGCCGATCTCGAAATGCATCTTGTGATCGTCCGTATCGTCGGACTTCACCGGAAGAAAGGTACCTGCCCCAACGTGAAGCGTCACGAAATGCCGCTCGATGCCGGCCTTGTCGAGCGCCGCAAACAGATCGGGGGTGAAATGCAGCCCGGCGGTGGGGGCGGCAACCGCACCTTTTTCGCGGGCATAGATGGTCTGGTAGTCCGTCTGGTCCTGCGCATCTTCCGGCCGCTTGGCGGCAATGTAAGGCGGCAGCGGAATATGGCCGACCGAGGCAATCGCCTCGTCCAGCACCGGACCGGAAACGTCGAACAGCAGCGTGATCTCGCCATCCTCGCCCTTTTCCTCGACGGTGGCTTCCAGATGGGCAAGGCCGCAGGCATTGTCGCGCTCATAACCGAAACGGATACGGTCGCCTTCCTTGATGCGCTTGCCGGGGCGGGCGAAGGCCTTCCAGCGGGACTGGTCGGCGCGCATGTGCAGCGTGGCGGAAACCGCCGTCTCCGGCGCGCCCTCGCGCAGGCGCACGCCTTCCAGCTGGGCGGGAATGACGCGGGTATCGTTGAAAACGAGCGCATCGCCGGGTCTCAGGAAGGACGGCAGGTTAAAGACGTGATGGTCTTCCATGCGGTCCTGATTCGGATCGACGACCAAAAGGCGCGCGCTGTCGCGCGGGTTCGCCGGGCGAAGGGCGATATTTTCCTCGGGCAGGTCGAAATCGAACAGGTCTACACGCATTGCAAGGGTCTTCCAGAAATCCAATGACACGGCACGATGTTTTGCATCCCGAGGCATCCACCTCCCTCATTCCTGTGCTTGTCACAGGAATCCAGCCGACGCGCGTCTGCGCGACGGGAAGTGCCCTTTCAGCCCAAGGACTTGGGCTGGCTGGATTCCTGTGACAAGCACAGGAATGAGGAAAGAAGAGAACGACGCGACGGGCGATAGGCACCAAACATGCCGCACCGTCCCCGCATCACCCACCGTCAATAAACATAAAAACCCGCCTCGCATAGGCTGCGAGACGGGTCGAACTGCAATTTCCGACAATCAAGCCGCCGAAGCAAGCTTCATCGAAACGATCGAATCGGGGTCCTTCACCGGCTCGCCGCGCTTGACCTTGTCGATGGCTTCCATGCCTTCGATGACCTGGCCCCAGACGGTGTACTGCTTGTTCAGCCACGGGGAATCCGTGAAGCAGATGAAGAACTGCGAATTGGCGGAGTTCGGGTTCTGCGAACGGGCCATGGAGCAGGTGCCGCGTACATGCGGAATGGCGGAGAATTCTGCCTTCAGGTCTTCCTTCTCGGAGCCGCCCATGCCGGCGCGGGCCGGGTTGAAGCTTTCCGAACCCTTCTTGCCGAACTTCACGTCGCCGGTCTGGGCCATGAAGTCTTCGATGACGCGGTGGAAAACAACGCCGTCATAAGCGCCTTCCGATACCAGTTCCTTGATGCGGGCAACGTGGCTAGGCGCAACTTCCGGAAGCAGCTGGATCACGACCTTGCCGGTCGTCGTTTCCATGATGATGGTGTTTTCCGGATCCTTGATCTCGGCCATGACTATTCTCCTCTGTTCGGGCTCTATTGCCCTACCTTACTTCTTGCCGACGGTGACCTTGATCATCCGGTCGGGGTTGGAAACTTCGCCGTTGCTGCCCTGCCCGCGCTTGATCTTGTCGACGGCTTCCATGCCGGACACGACCTTGCCGACCACGGTGTACTGGCCGTTCAGGAACGGACCGTCGGCAAACATGATGAAGAACTGCGAGTTGGCGGAATTCGGATCCTGCGAGCGGGCCATGCCGACCACACCGCGCGTGAACGGCGTCTTGGAGAACTCAGCCGGAATATCCGGCAGGTCGGAACCGCCGGTGCCGGCGCGCTGGGCGTTGAAGCTCTTTTCCATGTTGCCATACTGCACGTCGCCGGTCTGCGCCATGAAACCGTCGATGACGCGGTGGAAGGCGACATTGTCATAAGCACCCTTCTTGGCCAGCGCCTCGATCTGCGCCACGTGCTTGGGCGCGACATCGGGTGCGAGCTCGATGACAACGGGGCCGTCCTTCAGCTGGATGGTCAGCAGTTCGGCGGCGGAAGCAATGGTGCTGGCGGCAAGCGCGCCGGCAAACAGAACGCCGGCAAAGGCAAATCGAACGAGTTTCATCGGATTGGCTCCAAATGTGAGGCTGAAGTCAGCGCTTCAGCTTGGCGTTAAGGGCTTCAAGCACGGCTTTCGGCACGAAAGCTTCGACATTGCCGCCCATGGCGGCGATCTGCCGGACCAATGTGGCTGTAATGGGTCGCGACGAGGTGCCGGCGGGCAGGAACACGGTCTGAATATCAGGCGCCATCTGGCGGTTCATGCCCGCCATCTGCATTTCATAGTCGAGATCGGTGCCATCGCGCAGGCCGCGCAGCAGAAGGCGCGCGCCGTGCTGGCGGGCGGCATCCACCACCAGATTGTCGAAGGAAACGACCTCCATGCGTGCCGCCTCGGTGGGCAGCTGTTCGGCAAGCGCCTGCTTTATCAGCGCCGCCCGCTCCTCAAAACTGAACAGCGGCGCTTTTCCGGGATGAATGCCGACGGCGACGATGACTTTCGACGCCACGTTCAGCGCCTGGATAAGCACATCCAGATGTCCGTTGGTCATCGGATCGAAGGATCCTGGATAAAAGGCAATCGTCATATCGCTCTCAGGTGGTGGGCGCGTCTCGACGCTTCAGCATATGTGCCGCCTTTTGTCATGGAGAGGCACGCGGCGCAAGACTTTATAACCACCCCTCACAAGCCCGGCTGCGGCGTGAACCCGCGATGAATGGGCCGTTCAGTGCGGTTTCACAGCTATTTTGTTTAAATGCACGACATCGGGAAACCGAAACGCCCCTCACTCGTTAAGCATCCGGAGAATTGAAAATGCTGGCCTTCATGATCGTCCTTTCGATCATCGCATCATTCGCAGCCGAGTATATTTTTCTCGAATGACGACCTCAGCCAGTTTCCTGAACGCCAGATGAACGAGCCATTCAAGGAAGTTTCACCGGCGCGATGCTAATCGATTTTTACGGTTAACGCGGAACATGTCGAGACATGGCGCGTTAAGAAAGAACCAAAGGAACGGACAGATGTTTGTAAGAGAAAAACAGTCTACTTCGGCGAAAATCAGCGTCATCAGCACCGCCTGGACAGTACTGGTTATCGCAATGGTAGCAACGACGTTTAGCCTTTATGAGCAGAAGTCTGAAACGCAGGGACCGGACTATCCGCAGCTCACCGCCCGCTACCAGTATATGAATTATTACTGAGTAACGGGGACAATTTCCTCGAAACACCCGGAGACGATATCATGTTCACATTTCTGACGATGCTTCTGGCCCTGATCAGCGTAATGTTCGTGACGTCAATGATCTCCGTCGTCGCCGAGATGCGACGGGAAGACGAGGAATTCAAGGCGATGATCCGGCGCGACCGCGCGTTCTGAGCGCGGCAGACCGGCTTCAGGCCGTTACAAGAATGATTCTTTTCAGCCGCCTGGACTGTCCGGGCGGTTTTGTTTTGCCAATTCCTCAGGGATACCCACCCCTCATTCCTGTGCTTGTCACAGGAATCCAGCCGACGCGCGTCGGCGCGGCGGAGAGAGTCCTTTCAGCCCAAGGACTTGGGCTGGCTGGATTCCTGTGACAAGCACAGGAATGAGGGCGTAGAGGCAGCCGATATACATCCAGCACCTTCGTTTCGACGCCCCCAATCACACAACCGTTTTCAAAACCCCGTTTTTCCAAGGCAAATTCCCTTCAATTTCCGTTTGGATTGATTTAAGGAACGCCGATACGTTGCGGGCCGGACAGCCGGCGACCGCGATGACGTTCCTGTGAGGTTTGCATAACGATGCTCGATTCCCTGAGAAATGCTTCTCGAACCATGGCAGCCAAGCTGCTGCTTCTCCTGCTTGTTGTTTCGTTCGGCGTCTGGGGCGTCTCCGCATCGCTTGTCACCGCCAATTCCCACGCCGTCATGACAGTGGGCGACCAGACGGTCAGCCCGGAGGAATTCCGCCTCGCCTATCAGCGCCAGATTTCCGATCTCAGCCGCCAGTTCGGCACAAGGCTGACAACCGAACAGGCCAAGGCCTTCGGCATCGACCGTCAGGTCTTCAGCCAGCTTGCGGCAGGTGCAGCACTCGATGAGCTGGCGTCGAAGATGAATCTCGGCCTTTCCGAAGACCGCCTTGCCAACCTGATCGCCGAGGACCCGGCCTTCAAGTCGGTCAATGGTCAGTTCGACCGCAATCTTTTCAGCGAGCGCCTGCGCAATTCCGGCTTCCGCGAAGACGATTACATCAAGGAACGCAGCAAGGTCGCCGTCCGAAGCCAGATCGTCGAAGCCGTTTCCGATGGTTTTGCCGCACCGCAGGTGCTGGTGGATGCGCTGAAACAATATCGCAACGAACAGCGCGCCGTCGATTACGTCATTCTTTCGAACGCCGTCATTCCGCCGGTCAAGGCCCCCGGCGACGACGTGCTTGCCCCCTGGTTCGAAACCAACAAGTCGAAATATCGCGCGCCCGAGTTCCGCAAGTTCACCTATGTGAAGCTGGAACCAACAGACATTGCCGATCAGGCCGCCGTGACCGACGCCCAGATTGCCGACTATTATAACAGCCACAAGGACAGCTTCCGCACCGCCGGCCGCCGCACGGTAGAGCAGCTGACGTTTACGGACAAGGAAATGGCCGCCGCCGCCGCCGAGCAGATCAGGCTCGGCAACACCACCTATGACCAGGTGGTGAAGGACCAGGGCAAGACGGCCGCCGACGTGACGCTCGGTGAATTCACCAGGGACACGATCCCCGACCAGTCGATTGCCGATGCCGCCTTTGCCATCCAGAAGGATGGCGGCGTTTCACCGGTGGTCGAAGGTTCCTTCGGTCCGGTCCTTCTGCGCGTCACCGGCATCAAGCCGGAAACCACCCGAACGCTGGATGAGGCCAAGGAAGATATCCGCAGGGATCTCGCCACGGCCGCCGCCGCGGAAGAAATCACCAATGTGCATGACCGCTACGAGGATCTGCGCGCCGGCGGCTCTTCGCTCGCCGATGCGGCACAGCAGCTGAACCTGAAACCCGTCACCATCGCCGCCATCGATGCCGCCAGCCTCGATGAAAAGGGCGATAAGGTTGAGGGCCTGCCCTCGCCGCAGCTGGCTCAGGAAGTCTTCAAGACCGAGCCCGGCACCGAAGCCCTGCCGATCAATCTCGGCCGTGAAGGTTACATCTGGTTCGATGTCGAGCAGATCATCGCTGCCCGCGACCGCACGCTTGCCGAAGTCCGTGACGATGTCGTGGCCGACTGGACGGCGGAGCAGCAGCGCAACGCGCTTGCCGCCAAGGCCGAGGAACTGAAGGCGCGCGTCGAAAAGGGCGACACGCTGGAAGCCGTGGCCGGCGAACTGAGCCTCGCCGTCGAACAGAAATCCGGCCTGCGCCGCACCAGCGAAGACGCTATTTTCGGCCAGCAGACGATCGCAGCGGTCTTCTCCGGCGCGGAGGGCAAGGTGGGCACGGCGGCTGATGCTGACGGTTCCAGCCGCATCCTCTTCAAGGTCACCTCGGTCGATACCAATGCGCCTGCCGATGCGCTCGCCAATGACGACCAGCAATTCGCCGCCATTGCCCGCGCGGCCGGCGACGACATGCTGGACCAGATGGTCAACCGCCTGCAGAATGACTATGGTGTCACCATCAACCAGGCCCTCGCCGATCAGGCGATGGTCGGCTTCTAACCCGGGGGGCGACAAGATGGCCGAACTGAAGCCGCTGATCGCCAAGGTCGCAAATGGAGAAAGCCTGAACCGCGAGGAATCGCGGGCGGCTTTCGACATTCTGATGTCCGGCGAAGCCACGCCGTCGCAGATCGGCGGTTTCCTGATGGCGCTGCGCGTGCGCGGCGAGACGGTGGACGAAATCGTCGGCGCCGTCTCCTCCATGCGGTCCCGCATGCTGCCGGTTTCGGCTCCCGCCAATGCCATCGATATCGTCGGCACCGGCGGTGATGGCATCGGCACCTATAATATCTCGACGCTCGCCTCGATCATCGTCGCCGGCACCGGCCTGCCGGTCGCCAAGCACGGCAACCGGGCGCTGAGCTCCAAATCCGGCACGGCGGATGCGCTCTCCGCACTTGGCGTGAAGCTCGATATCGGTCCTGATCTCATCGCCCGCTGTATCAGCGAGGCGGGCCTCGGTTTCATGTTCGCGCAGCTTCACCATTCGGCCATGCGCCATGTCGGCCCCAGCCGCGTCGAACTCGGCACGCGCACCATCTTCAACCTGCTCGGCCCCCTCTCCAACCCGGCCGGCGCCAAGCGACAACTGCTCGGCGTCTTTTCGCCGCGCTGGCTGGTGCCGCTTGCGGAAGTGTTGCGCGATCTGGGCTCGGAAAGCATCTGGGTCGTGCATGGCGACGGCATGGACGAGGTGACGACCACGGGCGTCACCCATGTGGCGGCACTGGAAGGCGGCAAGATCCGCACCTTCGACCTGACGCCGAAGGATTTCGGCGTCGAACCCGCTTCCATGGACGATCTGAAGGGCGGAGACGGCATTGCCAATGCGGCGGCGCTGCGCGAGGTCCTTTCCGGCAAGCGCAATGCCTATCGTGACGTGTCGCTGTGCAACGCGGCTGCAGCGCTAGTCATTGCCGGCAAGGCGGAAACGCTGGCTCAGGCGATGGCGATCGTCAGCGAGGCGCTGGACAGCGGCAAGGCCGCAGCGGCACTCGACCGTCTGGTCGCCGTGTCCAACGAGGCTACCTTGGGTCAGGAATGAGGGCGAGATCATGAGCGACATTCTGAAAAAGATCGAGATTTACAAGCGCGAGGAAATCGCCGCCGCCAAGGCGAAGGTTTCGCTGGCCGATCTGAAGGCCATGGCAGCCGACCAGAGCGCGCCGCGCGGTTTCTACCGGGCGCTTCGGGCAAAGCAGGCCGAAGGCAAGTTCGGACTGATTGCCGAAATCAAGAAGGCCAGCCCCTCCAAGGGCCTGATCCGTCCCGATTTCGATCCGCCGGCGCTGGCCGCCGCCTATGAAGCCGGTGGCGCCGCCTGTCTTTCGGTGCTGACGGATAGCCCGAGCTTTCAGGGCGCTCCGGAATTTCTGACCGCCGCCCGCAATGCCTGCACGCTTCCGGCGCTGCGCAAGGATTTCATGTTCGAGACCTATCAGGTGCATGAGGCCCGTGCCTGGGGCGCGGACTGCATTCTCCTCATCATGGCGTCGCTTTCCGACGACGAGGCAAAACGCCTCGAAGACGAGGCTTTCGCGCTCGGCATGGATGTCCTGGTGGAAGTGCATGATGCGGAAGAAACCGAACGGGCGCTGAAGCTCGCCTCGCCGCTTCTCGGCATCAACAACCGCAACCTGCGCACCTTCGAGGTCGGCCTCGAAACCAGCGAGAAACTGGCGGGCCTTGTGCCGGCCGAAAAACTGCTGGTCGGCGAAAGCGGCATCTTCACCTTCGCGGATTGCCAGCGTCTCGAAAAAAGCGGCATCAGCACCTTCCTCGTCGGCGAGAGCCTGATGCGCAAGGACGATGTGACGGCGGCGACCAAAGCGCTGCTGACCGGCCAGTCCGGCATTCTGGCCGCGGAATAAGGCTCCGATGAGCGAGGCGGGAAAGCTCACCCATATCGATGCCGGCGGCGAGGCGCATATGGTCGATGTCGGCGACAAGGCCGAGACCGTCCGCGTGGCCGTCGCCGAAGGCTTCGTGAAGATGAAGCCGGAAACGCTGGCGCTCATCCGCGAAGGCAATGCCAAGAAGGGCGATGTTATCGGCACCGCCCGTCTGGCCGGCATCATGGCCGCCAAGCAGACGGCAAACCTCATCCCGCTGTGCCACCCGCTGATGCTGACCAAGGTGGCGGTGGACATTACCGAAGACGCCGCCCTGCCCGGCCTGCGGGTCGAGGCCATGGTGAAACTGTCCGGCAAGACCGGCGTGGAGATGGAAGCGCTGACCGCCGTATCCATCACCTGCCTGACGATCTATGACATGGCGAAAGCCGCCGACAAGGCGATGGAAATCGTCAATATCCGCCTTCTTGAAAAGAGCGGCGGCAAATCCGGCGATTTCAAAGCCGGCAACATCGGGCGACAGGAGACTTGAATGAAACCGCTGCTGCCCGTGGATGAAGCCATAAGGCGCCTTCTGGAAGCGGCGGTTCCTGTGACGGAAAGCGAGACCCTACCGCTTGCCGAATGTGATGGCCGGGTTCTTTCGGCCGACCTCATCGCACGTCTCACCCAGCCCCCCTTCGATGCCTCGGCCATGGACGGCTATGCGCTGCGCAGCGCCGATGCGACGGAGATCGGCTCGGTCCTCACCGTCATCGGCCAGGCCGCCGCCGGCCATGCCTTTTCCGGCACGGTGGGTGAAGGACAGGCCGTGCGCATCTTCACCGGCGCGCCCGTGCCGCAGGGCGCGGATACGATTCTCATCCAGGAAGATGCCGAAGTGCTGGAGGGCGGAAAAATCCGCACCGCCTTCGACGTCACCGCCGGGCGACATATCCGCCCGCGCGGACAGGATTTTACCGAAGGCGAAACGGCTCTCAAGGCCGGGCGGGAACTCGGTTTCACCGATCTGACGCTGGCGGCGGCGATGAACCATGCCGCGCTCACCGTCTATCGCAGGCCGCGCATCGCCATTCTCGCCACCGGCGATGAGTTGCTGCCGCCGGGAAGCGCACCGCAGCCGGCCCAGATCATCGCTTCCAACACCTTCGGCGTCGCAGCCCTCGCCCGCCAGGCGGGTGCCGATGTTCTCGATCTCGGCATCATCGCCGATGACGACGGGCTGATCCGCGCCGCCATCGGCAAGGCCGTGACGGCGAAGGTCGACGTGCTGGTGACGCTCGGCGGCGCCTCCGTCGGCGACCACGACCTCGTGCAGGCCGCGTTGAAGGCAGAGGGCATGCAGCTCGATTTCTGGCGCATCGCCATGCGTCCTGGAAAACCGCTGATGGTCGGCGCCATCGGTGCCATGCAGGTTCTGGGCCTGCCCGGAAACCCGGTTGCCAGCCTCGTCTGCGGCCTGCTGTTCCTCGAACCGCTGATCCGCAGCATCGCCCGCCGCGGCCCCCTGCAACGCACGGCGACGGCCCGCACGGCCACGCCGCTGAAAGCAAATGATCACCGGCAGGATTATCTGCGCGCCCGTTTCAGCACGGACGAAAACGGCCTGCTGGTGGCGGAAGCCCATGCCAAGCAGGATTCATCGATGATGAAGATATTGGCCCATTCCGATGGCCTGATCGTGCGCCCGCCAAATGCGCCGGCAGCGGCGGCCGGAACGGAATGCCCGGTCATCAGGCTGAAATCCTGACACGCAGACGATACGGCCGCAATCGTGACCGGCAGCATAACCGGGCTCTTCCCAAACCTTACCGAATGGTTGCCGCGCCGTCGCAAACGGCACTGCCGCATCCCGTCTCGCATGGGAACCGCAGATAAGACTGTAACATTTCTGTATCCTGACACGAATGACCAAAAAAAGCCGCCTATAGGCGGGATCTGCACAAACTCAAAAATCGTCACCCCCTTCGGCCCGGGGAATATTTCTCCATAATGTTGTGCCAAAATAAATCACACGAATCCCTTTATTGGGATTGACAGAATAAATGCGATGCTGTCACCAAGGCAAACAGTAGAGTGAAAAAGTTCCGGAATTCTTCAAAATGAAAATTACTTATATTTATCAATTAAATAAAATAAAAAGCAGCGAAAATGAAGTTTCCGGCAACAAAAATTAGTTTCCCATAAATTAAGCTTTCCAAAACGAGCTTCATAATAATAATCATAGTCGATAAGCAGACTCACTGGAGTTTCTTGATGAACACGGCATCCACGCCCAAAACCACGGGGCCCGACATTGCCGGGCAGATTGCCTATGCCATGCGGAGCATGGGTGTTTCGCCGATCCCGCGTAACTACAGCCTGTTTTACGAAGCCTATATCGGTTCGAACCCAGCCCTGACCAAGGATCTGGCCGCGCTCGGAAGCCGGGTCACGCAGGAGGATCTGGACGAACTCTCCTCGCGTTACGGGGAAGGCAATCCCGCCCGGTCGATCGACGACGCGCATGAGAAGCTGCGGCGCGAACTGGAGGGCCTTCTGGGCACGCTGAGGCGCGAACAATCCTCCATCGAGAACTACAACAGGATTCTCGGCGAGACCCGCCAGCGCATCGATGACAAGAACGCCGCCAGCAGCAATATTCTGAGAAATGCGATTTCGCTGCTGGCCGAGGCCACCGGCTCGAAAATCATCGACGGCGAAAAGACCTTCAACGATGTCAACCGCCATGCCGAGGAAATGCATCAGGTGCGCCTGGAGCTGGATGAGTACAAGCGCATCGCCAATACCGACTCGCTGACGCGCCTGTCCAACCGGCGTGCCTTCGACGACCGGCTCGCATCCGTTTATGACAGCTCCATCGGCCTGCAATATACCGCGCTCGTCCTGCTCGATATCGATCACTTCAAGCGGATCAACGACACTTTCGGCCATCCGGTCGGCGACAAGATTCTCGCCACCGTCGCCTCGGTCATTCGCGCCAATGTCCGCAAGGATGGTTTCGTCGCCAGAAGCGGCGGCGAGGAATTCGCCATCATTCTGGATGGCAATACGCCGGAAGAGGTGATGGTGATGTGCGAACGCATCCGCCTGTCGCTGGAAAGCACGCCCTTCCGCAATTCGAGGTCGGGCGCCGATTACGGCACGGTGACGATCTCCATCGGCTTCGCCTCCGCCGCCCAGGCCACCAACCCGAGCGAGCTTTACGGCCATGCCGATACCGCGCTCTACCATGCCAAGGAAACCGGCCGGAACCGCACCGTCTATTACGAGGACGGCATGCAGAAGAACTATACCGGCAAGAACTGGTTGATTTATCGGACGTGAAGCAAATTGCGCCAATTTGGGGCATTAAAAACACGGCGCTCTCCCCACCCTCATTCCTGTGCTTGTCACAGGAATCCAGCCAGCCCAAGTCCTTGGGCTGAAAGGATTCTCCCGCCGCGCAGACGCGCGTCGGCTGGATTCCTGTGACAAGCACAGGAATGAGGGCGGAAGGGGGAAGCCTCACCACATGGTCTTCGCCGCCCGCGCCGCCCATTCGCGGTCGTAGGTCTCCTGATCGAACTCCGCCTTCGCCGCCTTGAGCAGAAGGCCGGGTGTCGGAAGCGACGCAGGGTCGACGAAATTATCGGGGTTCCACAGTTCCGAGCGCATCAGCGCCCGGGCGCACTGGAAATAAACTTCGTCGATCGTCACCACGGTGACCGTGCGCGGATGTTTGCCATCCATCTCGAAGCTTTGCAGCAGACCGGGATCGACGGAGACCACGGCGCGGCCATTGATGCGCATCGTCGTATTCGAGCCGGGGATCAGGAACATCAGCGCCACGCGCGGATCGCGCACGATGTTCAGAAGCGAATCCACGCGGTTATTGCCGCGCCAGTCCGGCAGAAGCACCGTCCTGTCATCCGCCACGCGGACAACGCCGCCCTTGTCGCCGCGCGGCGAACAGTCCATGCCTTCCGGCCCGACCGTCGCCAGCGCCAGAAAGGGCGAAGTCTCGATCATCAGCCGGTATTCGGCCGTCAGCGTGGCCGTCACCTTGGCGATCGATGCCTCGCTCGTGCCGTCATAGATGGCCTTCAATTCCTCAACCGTGCGAATGATCGTCATGTCCGCTCCTGTCCCTACGAATTCCCTCTGCCGCCATCGACGGACCGGGGCGTCCTACTCCTCTGCCGCTTCGGCCTTTTCCCGCTCTGCCCGCTCACGCGCGGTGCGCGCGGCAACGAGATCGGCCGGCTGGGCGTTGCCGCGGATCAGCGAACGGCCGGCATAGATGCCGCCGACGACTTCCATGGCGAAACGTTCCTCGTCGCGGTCGCGGAATTCCTCCACCAGACGGGCGGCGTCTTCCCGCTCCTCACCCATGGCGCCCAACACTTCCTCGCTGAAATTCAGCGCCGATTCCAGCGTCTCGCGGATCTGGTAATCGACGCCCGCCTTGAGCAGATCGATGGCATGGCCACGGTCGTAAGCGCGGGCAAGGACGGGCACCAGCGGGAATTCGTGCTTGACGATCTCCGCGATCCTGACGGCCGCTTCCTTGTCGTCAACGCAGATCAGCACCGCCCGCGCCGTGCTGGCACCGGCGGCAT
This sequence comes from Agrobacterium sp. NPDC090283, assembly GCF_044769685.1. NCBI lineage: Bacteria > Pseudomonadati > Pseudomonadota > Alphaproteobacteria > Hyphomicrobiales > Rhizobiaceae > Agrobacterium > Agrobacterium sp. NPDC090283. The sequence continues at coordinate 118,734 of NZ_JBIVYG010000013.1, forward strand.
GCAGGATTTCCGCCCGCGAGCCATCGCCATAATAGACCTTGAAACCGAATTCCGCCGCATCGCGCACGAAGTCGGCATCCTTGTCGATCAGCGACAGCGTGTAGCCCCGCGCCAGAAGCGGCTGGCTGACGATCTGGCCGAAACGGCCGAAGCCGATCAGCAGAATGCTGCCCTCGACATTTTCGGGCACATCGAGATCGTCGGTATTGGGAATCGCCGCCGGCACCAGCCGGTCATGCAGGATCACCATCAGCGGAGTCAGCACCATGGAGATGATGATGGTCGCCGTCAGGATTGCGTTCGCCTCCCGGTCGAGAATACCGGCGCTGACGGCGGCCGAATAGAGCACGAAGGCGAATTCGCCGCCCTGCGCCATCAGCACCGCCCGTTCCAGGCTTTCACGCCGGGTGGTGCCGAGCGCCCGGGCCACGCCATAGATCAGGAAGGCCTTGAGCAGCATGTAACCCGCGACGCTGATGACCACGAGCTGCCAGTTGGAGGCGATGACGGCAAGATCGATCGCCATGCCGACACCAAGGAAAAACAGGCCGAGCAGAATGCCGCGAAACGGCTCGATATCCGCTTCCAGCTGATGGCGGAAGGAGGATTCCGACAAAAGCACGCCGGCGAGAAACGCCCCCATGGCCATGGAAAGGCCGCTGACCTGCATCAGCAGCGCCGAACCCAGCACCACCAGCAGCGCTGCGGCCGTCATCACCTCCCGCGCGCCGGAAGCCGCGAGCAGGCGAAAGAACGGGTTGAGAAGATAACGCCCGGCAAGGATGAGCGCACCGACGGCGGCAAGCGCAATGCCGACGGAAGCCCAGCGCTCCGACGCCGTAACGTGTTCGCCGCCCGAACCGAGGAAAGCGACAAGCGCCAGCAGCGGCACGATGGCCAGATCCTCGAACAGCAGGATGGCGATGATGCGCTGGCCTTTCAGGCTCGACATGCTGTTGCGCTCCTGCAGCATCTGCATGACGATCGCCGTCGAGGTCAGCACGAAGCCGGTGCCGGCGACGAAGGACATGATGACGGGAAAGCCGAGGCCGACCCCGATCAATGTCAGGCCCGCCATGCAGACCAGCACCTGCAGCGCACCCAGCCCGAAAATATCCTGCCGCATCGACCATAGCCGCGACGGCTGCATTTCAAGGCCGATGATGAACAGGAACATCACCACGCCGAGTTCCGCTATATGCAGAATGGCCTGCGAATCGGAGAAAAAACCGAGCCCGTAAGGCCCGATGACAAGGCCGGCGGCCAGATAGCCGAGCACCGAGCCGAGGCCGATGCGCTTGAAGATGGGCGCGGCGACAACGCCCGCCGCCAAAAGCACGACCACCTGGGCCAGATCATTTCCGTTCGCTTCTACAGCCACACGCCACCCCGTTTAAATAGTGAGACAGGAGCTTTGCCCTCGTCTGATTATCGGCAACGCGCAAGAACATTTCCTCCGTCATGCCGGACTTGATCCGGCATCCAGCCACGGCGCGTCTGCGCCGTGAAAGGACTCTCCCGCGATCAAGGACTTGATCGCGCTGGACCCCGGATCAAGTCCGGGGTGACGAAGCGCGGATGCAACAACGTTGCCAAACGCACCAGTTCTTCAACCCCTTTGCCGTCATTCTCACGAGGGCGCCTCCCTCGGTGTTTTCTCTACCGGTATCGCGGTTCCCTGCTCAAGCCCTTTTCGGCGAGCTGCCGCTCATAATCCGCAAACAGCGCATCGCCGGTCTCGCCCAGTTCCTTCAGATATTTCCAGGTGAAGATACCGCTATCGTGGCCATCGTCGAAAACGATGCGCACCGCGTAATTGCCGGTGGCGACCATGGAACGGATGGTAACATCGCGCTTGCCGGGCACCGTGACCTTTTGTCCCGGCCCATGGCCCTGCACCTCGGCCGAGGGCGAAAGCACGCGCAGCATCTCGGCCTGAAGGCGGTAAACGCTTCCATCATCGAAGGAAACGGTCAATTCGCGCCGGTCTTTCGACACAAGCAGCTCGGTTGGCCAGGCATCACTCATTTTTCACTTCCGCAAGCTCGTCATATGCGTCAAAATTACGGACTTGCCTCACGATAGGCAAGCCACTACATCACCTGATAGAGCACACATTCGGCGTGTGTGCCCGGCGCAAGGCGCAATGAGGATGGAGACGTGAACGGTTTCCCCGGCTCGCTTGAAAAGGCGAAAACCCTGACGGAAAACAGCACACCGATGGTGGACCCTTTCGGCCGCGCCATCACCTATCTGCGCGTTTCCGTCACCGACCGCTGCGATTTCCGCTGTACCTATTGCATGTCCGAACACATGACCTTCCTGCCGAAGAAGGACCTTCTGACGCTCGAAGAACTCGACCGGCTCTGTTCCGTCTTCATAACGCGCGGCGTGCGCAAGCTGAGGCTGACCGGCGGCGAGCCGCTGGTGCGCAAGAACATCATGTCGCTGGTACGGAACCTCGGCCGGCATGTACGCACGGGCGCACTCACCGAACTGACGCTGACCACCAACGGTTCCCAGCTTGCGAAATTCGCCGCGGAACTCGCCGATTGCGGCGTGCGCCGCATCAATGTTTCGCTCGATACGCTCGACCGCGATAAATTCCGCCATATCACCCGCTGGGGCGATATCGACCGTGTCATGGAAGGTCTGGACGCCGCGCAGGCCGCCGGCATCAAGATCAAGCTCAACGCCGTGGCGCTGAAGGACTTCAACGACGCGGAAATTCCCGATCTCATGCGTTTTGCCCACGGTCGCGGCATGGACCTGACGGTCATCGAAACCATGCCGATGGGCGAGATCGAGGAAGACCGCACCGACCGCTACCTGCCGCTTTCGAAACTGCGCGCCGATCTCGAACAGAGCTTCACGCTCATCGACAGCGATTACCAGACCGGCGGCCCCGCCCGTTACGTGACGGTGAAGGAAACCGGCGGCCGGCTGGGCTTCATCACGCCGATGACCCATAATTTCTGCGAAAGCTGCAACCGCGTCCGCCTCACCTGCACCGGCACGCTTTATATGTGCCTCGGCCAGGATGACGCCGCCGATCTGCGCACGGCGCTGCGCGCCTCCGACAGCGACGCCTATCTTTCCAGCGCCATCGATGAAGCCCTTCTGCGCAAGCCGAAGGGGCATGATTTCATCATCGACCGCACCCACAACCGCCCCGCCGTCTCCCGTCATATGAGCGTGACCGGCGGCTGAGCGACCGCTGAAACTGTTTCTCGTCCACCCACCCATATAAACGGTTGAAATGCCGGCTGTGCCGTGCCACGTCTCTTTACATGGAGGAATGCGTGGTCACGCCGGAAAGGCGGCCCAGATCGCCCCGAAAGGGCGGTGGGGAGAGCCGCGCATGGTCTGGGATATTTGGGAATGGCATTGACGGACAATACGCGCGGCGCCCTGTTCATGGCGCTCGCCATGGCAAGCTTCACGGCCAATGACGCCCTGACGAAATCCGTCACCCCTTACATCAACACCGGCCAGATCATGTTCGTTCGCGGCATCATGACGGTGGTGCTGATCTACATCGCCGCCCGCCATTTCGGCGCGCTCCGGCCGCTCAAAACCCTGCTGCGCCCCATCATCATCCTGCGCTGTCTCTGCGAGGTGACTGCCGCAGTACTCTATCTGACGGCGCTCGGCCTCATCGAATTTTCCAATGCCTCGGCCATATTGCAGTCCCTGCCCCTGGTGGTGACGCTGGGTGCGGCGCTGTTTTTGCGTGAACCGGTGGGCTGGCGGCGCTGGGTGGCGATCATCGTCGGTTTCATCGGCGTGCTGGTCATCATCAGGCCGGGCCCTGAAGGCTTCACGCCGGGTGCGCTTCTGGTCGTCGCATCGCTTGCCGTCACCGCCGCGCGCGATCTGCTGACCCGGAAAATGTATGCCGATGTCCCCTCGCTCGCCATCACCGTCATCACCGCCTTCGTCAACATGGCGGTGGGCGGCCTGTTGATCGTGCCCTTTGGCGGCTGGCAACCGATGAACTTCATGATCGTGTCGCATCTGGCCGCTTCGGCCATTCTGGTGCTGGTCGGTTATCAAGCGATCATCCTGTCGATGAGAACAGGCGAAATCTCCTTCGTCGCGCCGTTCCGTTATACCGGCCTGCTCTGGGGTTTCATGATCGGCGTGTTTTTCTTCAACGAAAAGATCGACAATTACACCATCATCGGCGCCATGATCGTCATCGGTTCGGGCCTTTATACCTTCTATCGCGAAAGCCTTCGCAAGCGCTCGCAGATGGCCAAGCGCGCCGCCGCCACACCCACCGCGGCGACCACGGTGCGGCCGGCTTCCGTAACGAAAACTGCCGTTACGGAAGAGGCGGGAGAATGACATGAACAGCGGCCGTTTTCTGGACAGAACCACCCCGCCCCACATCATCACGCTGGTCGTCATCGCCGGCGTCGCGGCGCTGTGCATGAATGTGTTCCTGCCTTCGCTTGCGGCCATGGCGATCTACTTCGAGACCGACTACGCGGTGATGCAATTTGCCGTTTCGGGTTATCTCGCCGCCACCGCCTGTCTGCAGCTCATCATCGGTCCGCTCTCCGATCTCTTCGGTCGTCGGCCCGTCATGCTCGCCAGCATCGCCATCATGATCGTCGCAACGCTCGTCTGCATGCTGGCCCCCAACATCACCGTTTTCATGATCGGGCGCGTCGCGCAGGCCGCCGTCGTTTCCGGTTTCGTGCTGGCGCGCGCCATCGTGCGCGACATGGTGCCGATGGAACAGGCCGCCTCGATGATCGGCTACGTCACCATGGGCATGTCCGTGGTACCGATGGTCGGCCCGACGGTTGGCGGCCTGCTCAACGATATTTCCGGCTGGCAGTCGAGCTTTGCCCTTCTTTCCCTGCTCGGCGTCGGCATTCTGGTGCTCGCCTGGTTCGATCTCGGCGAAACCAACCACAATAAATCGGCAAGCTTTTCGCAGCAGTTTCACGCCTGGCCGGAACTTCTGCGTTCGCCGCTCTTCTGGGGTTACGCGCTGACCTCGACCTTCTCGTCAGGCATGTTCTTCTCCTTCCTCGGCGGCGCGCCCTTTGTCGGTAGCGTCATCTATGGGCTTGCGCCGGCCATGCTCGGCCTGCAATTCTTCTTCATGGCCAGCGGTTACATGCTCGGCAACTTCATCTCCGGCCGTTATGCCAGCGAAATCGGCATCACCCGCATGATGCTGTCGGGCAATGTCATCGCCATTGCCGGCATTGCCACGACCATGGTGCTGATCTCCGCCGGGGCGGAAAGCGCCTATGCGTTTTTCGTGCCGCTCGCCCTGATCGGCGTCGGCAACGGCGTGACACTGCCAAGCGCCAATGCCGGCATGGTCAGCGTGCAGCCGCATCTGGCCGGTTCCGCCTCCGGCCTCGGCGGCGCGATGACCATCGGCGGCGGCGCGGCACTCTCGGTGCTCGCCTCCTCGGTCCTGTCCAGGGAGGACGGAACCTGGCCGCTTCTTCTGGTGATGCTGGCGACCGGCCTTGTCGCCCTCCTCACCACCTATATCGTAAGGCTGCAGGAAAAGCGGGAATGACTGTCCCTCTTGAAATACCCGGTCTCGTGCTCGCCGGCGGGCTTTCGCGGCGCATGGGCAGCAACAAGGCGATGGTGCAATTGGGCGATGCACCCCTCATCTCCCATGTCATCAGCCGCATCACGCCGCAGGTCTCAGATGTCACCATCAATGCGGCCATCCATGGGGATAATGGCTGGGCGGAAAGTTTCGGCCTGCCGTTGCTGCCCGATACGCTGAACGGCCATGCCGGGCCGCTCGCGGGTATTCTGGCCGGCATGCGCCATTTCCAGCATCGTGAGGGCGCGGTCAGTCACTTCCTGACCGCGCCCGCCGACAGCCCGTTTTTCCCTGACGATCTGGTGGCCCGGCTCTGCGAGCACGTATCGGACAATGCGATCGTCATCGCCGCCTCCAGCGGCCAGCTTCATCCGGTTTTTGCGCTATGGCCAGTGGCGCTTGCCGATGATCTCGAGGACTGGCTGAAGAACGATGCGAACCGGCGCATACGCGCCTATCTCGCCCGCCATGTTACCATCGGCGTGGCCTTCCCGCCGCTGGAAACGGCAAAGGGCAGCCTCGATCCGTTCTTCAACATCAATACGCCGGATGAACTGGCGCTGGCGCGCAGCTATCTGGAGAACATCGGATCATGACGGCACAAAAGGTCTTCGGCATCGCCGGCTGGAAAAACTCGGGCAAGACGGGCCTCGCAGTCAGCATCGTCACCGAGCTGACCGCGCGCGGCTACCGCGTCTCCACCATCAAGCACGCCCATCATGATTTCGATATCGACAAGGTCGGCGCGGATAGCTGGCGCCACCGCCAGGCCGGCGCACATGAGGTCACCATCGTTTCCGGCACCCGCTTTGCCATCATGCATGAATTGCGCGGCGAACCGGAGCCCTCCTTCGAGGATATTCTCGCCCGCCTCGCGCCGTGCGATCTGGTGCTGATCGAAGGTTACAAATACGAGCCGGTGCCGAAGATCGAAGCACGCCGGCTGGAAGCGGCGAAAACCGAACCGCTTGCGCCGCTCGATCCGCATATCATCGCCATTGCCGCAGATCATGCGGTAACGGACACGACCCTCCCCGTTTTTAATCTCGATGATACCGCGACGATTGCCGATTTCATCGAGAAAACGGTGGGGCTGGTGAGGCAGTAGCGACGTTTCCGCCGCCGCCGCCCTCCGTCATCCTCGGGCTTGACCCGAGGATCCACAACTCAGCGCATCCATGGATCCTCGGGTCGAGCCCGAGGATGACGTCGAGTGTGTAGAGACGCTCGTCATCACCCCCCAAAATGAAAAAGCCAGGCTCTTCACCCGGCTTCATCATTCCTTGAGACGCAATACCTATTCAAGGAAACTGGAGGGGTTCACCGGTGTCGCATCCTTGCGAACTTCGAAGTGAACCTGCGGACGCTTGGCGCTGCCGGTCATGCCAGAGGTGGCGATGGTCTGGCCGCGCTGCACCTTCTGGCCGCGCTGCACGTCGAGATTGGCGGCGTTGCCGTAAACGGTGACCTTGCCGTCGTCGTGACGGACGAGAACCGTGTTGCCGAGCTGCTTCAGGCCGTTGCCGGCATAGATGACCACGCCGTTTTCAGCGGCCTTGATCGGCGTACCCTCGGGAACGGAGATGTTGATGCCGTCATTGCGGCTGCCTTCAACATTGTCGCCGAAATTGTTGATGACCGCGCCGCGAACCGGCCAGCGATATTTGCCGATGCCGGTGGATTCCGGTGCGACGGAGGCCATGTCGGCTTTCTTCTCGATGTCGCTGACGCTGGCGGTCGCCGGCGTGGCGGGCGCAGTCGGAGCGGCGGCGGCAGCCGGGGCCTTGTATGGCTCGGGCTTGGCGGACGCGGTTTCGACCGGCTTGGTCGCTTCCTTGGCGGGAACGGAAGCCGTCTTGATGGCATCCGTCGAAGCGCCCGGCATGGCAAGCGTCTGGCCGACACGAATGTTTTCGTTGGAAATGCCGTTGGCGGCCTTGAGTGCGGCAACCGAGACGCCGTTTTCACGGGCGATCTTCGCCAGGCTGTCACCCGGCTGAACCTTGTAGCCACCGGTTGGCGGCAGCGGCTTGCCACCGGGAGGCGTCAGCTTGCCGGCTTCGGACGAAACCTTGTCACGGGCGGCGGCCTGCGACGGCAGCACGGCCACATTGCCTTCGGGGCTACGCAGCGGTGTCGGCTGGTCGCCATTGCGATTGAGCGCGATATCGCCGGCGGCATCCTTGGCGGCATTGCGGACCTGACCGAACTTCGGAATGAGGATCGACTGGCCGGCCTGCGCCGAGGATGCGGTCTTCAGACCGTTGACGCGCAGCAGCTCCTTCTCCGGAACACCGTAGCGGTTGGAGAGCGTCGCGATGCTTTCGCCGGGACGCAGGGTCACGGAGGACGCGCCATCGGTGTGCCAGCCGTTCTTGTCGGAACGCACGGTCGCGGTGGTCAGATTGTCGGCGACGGGAGCGGCAGCCTGCGGGGCGGGTGCGGCGAGAGACGGCGCGACCTTGGGCTGAGCGGACGGGAAAGGCTGGGCCATGGCTTCGTTGCGGGTCGACGGATCGCGGCTTGCCACCGCCGTCGGCGCCGACAGCTCGGAACGCTGCACCGGGGAGGCCGAAGCCGAGCGGGCCGTGGAAGGCTGAACGCCGCCATAACCACCCGATTGCGGGTAGGAATTGCCCGCCATGTTCTGGTTGGCATAACCGCCCTGCGGCGCGGCAGAGGCGTAACCGCCATTCATGTCGCCCTGCGGAACCGGGGCCTGCCCGTAAGCACCGCCGCCCTGACGGGCAGGAATTGACGCCGTGGTCATCTGATCCGGTCCACTGGAAAAGAGGCCGCTGAACCGCGTTGCATCCGAGCTACAGCCCGTTGCGACGCTTGCCAGCAATGCCGCTGCGAACATTTTTGCGACTGATTTTCCGATTTTAGACGAATGTCTCATACGCATGACTCGATCTACACTGACGCCAACCCGCCGCATCGAGACCGATCCGGCACAAATTTCACTTCTTGCAAGGCCCATTTCCCGAGGTGGGGAAAACCATGCGTCGATGTTTATGATTAAAGCGCGTTAGTGTTACCACGCCGTTAAAACGTTAAGCCGTTTGGCGCTTTTTTGACACTTCGATAACCATGACGAAAACCGAATGCGTCATGTTGGAACAATAATGATATTGAAAATCAGTTAGTTGCGTAAATTCAGAACATTAGAAAACAAAAATGAATTGCCTTCAAAATTTTCATTTCGTCACAAATGCCGGGCAATATGGGTGCTGAGCGGCAAATAAGGCGCCTCGAACAGCTCTTCCTTTTCGAAGCGGCTGCCGGTCTTGGAGAAGCGCGTCATCACGCAACGATCACCCTCAACGATGATCGGTGCGATCATCATGCCGCCCGAGACGATCTGCTCTGCAAAGAAGCGCGGCATGGTGGTGAAGGCGGCTGTGGAGACGATGCGGTCAAAGGTGCCCTCGCCCACCAGACCGTTGCTGCCATCCGCCTGACGGATGACCACATTGCGGATGGAGAGATCGTCGAGACAGTTCTGCGCCTGCTGCACCAGCGTCTTGTAACGCTCCAGCGAAAAGACGCGCTCCACCCGTCTTGCGATGATCGCGGTCATGAAACCGCTGCCGGTGCCGATTTCCAGCACGCGCTGGCCGGGCTTCAGCTGCAGCCGGGCAAGGATCTTCACCGCCATGTCGGCGCCTTCCATGAAGGCGCCGCAGTCGATCGGGATCGTGCGGCTGGAATAGGCGTCGGCCGTAAATTGCGGCGGCACGAATTTGGAACGCGGCGTCTGCTCGACCGCCGTCAGAAGGTCGAGATCGGAAATCCCCTCACCCCTTAAACGGAGAACGAGGGCGGCAAAACCTTCCTTTTCGACCATTGCGGATTTCAATCGGCGACTCCGAATCCAAGTGCTTGCGCAACCCGATCCTTCACCGTGTAGTCCGTCAGGTCAAGCTTAAGCGGTGTCACGGAAATCTTGCCATGTTTCAAAGCGTGGATATCGGTGCCTTCGCGGAAGGTGCCGAGACGCTCGCCGAAGCGCAGCCAGTAATAGGGAAAACCGCGGCCATCCTGACGCTCTTCCACCGTCAGGCCGAAATCGAGCTTGCCCTGACCGGTCACGGAAACGCCCTGCACATCCTTGGGCGCGCAATTGGGGAAATTGAGATTGAGGAAGGTACCATCAGGCAGTTCCACATTCATCAGCTTGCGCAGAAGGTCCGGCGCATAGGTCTCGGCGACTTCCCACGGCACGACGCGGCCATCGGCATGGCTGAAGGCCTGGCTGAGCGCGAAGGAGCGAACGCCCTGCAGCGTACCTTCGATGGCGCCGGCAATGGTGCCGGAATAGGTCACGTCATCGGCCATGTTGGCGCCGGCATTGACGCCTGACAGCACGAGATCGGGCTTTTCCGGCAGGACCTCGCGAATGCCCATGATGACGCAATCGGTCGGCGTGCCGCGCAGCGCGAAATGCTTGTCGGAAACCTTGCGCAGCCGCAGCGGTTCGGAGAGCGTCAGCGAGTGCGCGAGACCGCTCTGATCTGTCTCCGGCGCGACGATCCAGACATCGTCGGACAGCGTGCGGGCGATACGCTCCAGCACGGCCAGACCTTCGGCGTGGATACCGTCGTCATTCGTCAGCAAAATCCGCATGTTTCTCTCTCCGCTGCTGTGTCCCACTATGAGGACACAATGATTTCTCTCACAGAAGCACCCCCACGACCGTCATTCCGGCCTTGAGCCGGAATCCAGTCGACGCGCGTCTGCGCGGCGGGAAGAGTCTTTTTCAGCCCAAGGACTTGGGCTGGCTGGATTCCGGCTCAAGGCCGGAATGACGGCCGCGTCTTTAACAGACGGACAATCAGGCCGCCTTCTCGATCCGCTTCAGACCGCCCATATAGGGCAGCAGCACGTCCGGAATTGTGACGGAACCGTCGTCGTTCAGATAATTTTCGAGAACCGCGATCAGGCAGCGGCCGACAGCCGTGCCGGAGCCGTTCAGCGTGTGAACGAACTTCGTCGCCTTGTCGTCCTTGCCGCGATAACGCGCATTCATGCGCCGCGCCTGGAAATCGCCGCAGACCGAGCAGGAGGAAATTTCGCGATAGGTGTTCTGGCCGGGCAGCCACACTTCCAGATCGTAGGTCTTGCGGGCGCTGAAGCCCATATCGCCGGTGCAGAGCGTCATGGTGCGGAAATGCAGGCCAAGACGCTTCAGCACTTCCTCGGCACAGGCCGTCATGCGCTCATGTTCGGCGACAGCACTTTCCGCATCGGTGATGGAGACGAGTTCGCACTTCCAGAACTGGTGCTGGCGCAGCATGCCGCGCGTGTCGCGGCCGGCCGAACCCGCTTCCGAACGGAAGGACGGCGTCAGCGCGGTGAAGCGTAGCGGCAGTTTTTCCTGATCGAGAATTTCGCCTGACACGAGGTTGGTCAGCGTCACTTCCGCCGTCGGGATCAGCCAGCGGCCATCGGTGGTCTTGAACAGGTCCTCGGAGAATTTCGGCAATTGGCCGGTGCCGAACATCGCCTCGTCGCGCACCATCAGCGGCGAGGAAACTTCGGTGTAGCCATGTTCAGATGTATGAAGATCGATCATGAACTGGCCGAGCGCCCGCTCAAGACGCGCCAGCTGGCTGGTCAGAACGGTGAAACGCGCACCCGAAAGCTTGGCAGCGCGTTCAAAATCCATATAGCCGAGCGCTTCGCCGATTTCGAAATGCTCCTTCGCCGCGTGGTTCCAGCCGGGCTTCTGACCGACGACGCGGGTGACGGCGTTGTCATGTTCGTCCTTGCCATCGGGCACGTCGTCGAAGGGTATGTTCGGCAAGCGCGACAGCGCGTCGTTGAGCTCGGCGGTGACCTGACGGTCCTCCTCCTCCGCACGCGGCATGTTGTCCTTGAGGTCGGCGACCTCCGCCTTCAGTTTCTCCGCAAGCTCCATGTTCTTCTGCGCCATGGCGGCGCCGATTTCCTTGGAGGCGGCGTTACGACGGGACTGCATGTCCTGCAGGGACTGGATGACGGAACGGCGCTTTTCATCGAGCGCGATCAGGCCGCTGGCGGCAGGCTCAGCGCCACGGCGCGCAAGCGCCGCATCGAAGGCTTCGGGGTTTTCGCGTATCCATTTAATGTCGTGCATCGTCGTTCCAGACCGTTGTTGCATCACCCGTGTTTTACAGCAAAACGCCGGGCATGAACCCGGCGCGAGGAGATTGTTGGAGCGGCGAGACCTTCAGAAATATCAGGTCTCCTCCAGCTCCGTGCTTGCGGATTCCGCAGCGCGCTTCCTCTCCACGAGTCGAGCCATATAGATGGAAATCTCGTAGAGAATGATCGCAGGCAGCGCAAGACCGATCTGGGACATGGGGTCCGGCGGCGTCAGCACCGCGGCGACCACGAAGGCGAGGACAATCGCGAATTTGCGCTTTTCCCGCAGCCAGTCGCTGGTCAGAAGCCCGACGCGCGCCAGAAGCGTGGTGACGACAGGCAGCTGGAACACCAGACCGAAGGACAACACCAGCGTCATGATGAGGCTGAGATATTCCGACACCTTCGGCATCAGCGAAATCGCCACCTCGCCATCCTCAGGCAATTGCTGCATGGCGAGGAAGAACCACATGACCATGGGCGTGAAGAAGAAATAGACGAGCGCCGCACCGATGAGAAAAAGGATCGGCGAAGCGATGAGGAACGGCAGGAAGGCCGCCCGTTCGTTCTTGTAGAGCCCCGGCGCCACGAATTTATAAAGCTGCGAGGCGACCACGGGAAACGAGATCACCATCGCGCCGAACATGGCGACCTTGATCTGCGTGAAGAAGAATTCCTGCGGCGCGGTATAGATCAGCGACGATTTCGTGACATCGAGGCCCGCCCAGAGAACCGCCCATTTATACGGAATGACGAGCAGGTTGAACAGGTGCTTGGCAACGGCGAAACAGGCGATGAAGGCGACGAAGAACGCGCCAAGCGCCCAGATCAGCCGCGTGCGCAACTCCATGAGATGCTCGATAAGCGGCTGCGGCTTATCCTCGATATCCCCGCTCATGCTTCATCCTTTTTGGGCTTTACAGCCTTGGTTTTTGCCGTTTTCGCCGGCTTGGCCTCGGCCGCGACCGCCTTGTCTGCGGCAGACTTCCTGACGGCCGCCTTCTTGGCGACGGCCTTCACGGTGGGTTTGGAAACAGCGGGCTTCGAAATGGCGGGCTCACTGGTTTTCACGGCCGGGGCGGTTTCCGGCGTCGCGGCGGCCTTGCTGCGGGCGGCGCGTTTCGGCTTGGCAGCAACCGCTTCGGCCTCGACGGTCGCAATCGATTTCGCCCGCGCGCGTTTCGGCTTCTCTTCCGCCGCCACGGCTGCGGCAACCGGCACAGAGGACGCGGCGACAGCAGGCGGCGCATCCGGCAGCTTCATCTCCGGCTCTGGCACGCTGACCAGCGGCGCAACCGGCTCGCCTGTGGCAGGCGCAGGCGTGGAAGACAGGCCGTCCGGCGGCGTGGTCGCCTTCTGCAGATCGGACTTGATCTCGTTGCCGAGCTGGCGCAGCGGGTTCATCGCATCGCGCAGCGAGTTGGTCGGGTTGAGATTGCGGACATCGGAGATGGTCTGGCGCACATCGTCCATGTCGGCCTCTTTGAGGGCCTCATCGAACTGGGTGCGGAAATCCCCCGCCATCTTGCGAAGGCCGGCCATCGTCTTGCCGAAGGCGCGGATCATGGGCGGCAAGTCCTTGGGCCCGACGACCACGATCAACACGACCGCAATCACCAGAAGCTCGCTCCAGCCGATATCTAACATCAATATGCTCCCGAGACCCTAGCGCATCGGCCCGACAGTCGAAGTGGATTTTCGACGGGAACGATGCGCAACTTCCAAGTGATAGAGCGTCCCTTGCGCGTCCGGAAGGACGCGCGGCGCTCTAGCGCCAGTCTCACACCAGGCGACAAAAGGCCGCTTACTTGATCTCGTCAGCCTTGTGGTCGACGGTCTTCGTGTTGGCATCGGCCGGCGGCGGCGTCTGGTCTTCGTCAGCCATGCCCTTCTTGAAGCTCTTGATGCCCTTTGCGACATCGCCCATCAATTCCGGGATCTTGCCGCGTCCGAACAGGACGAGGACGATCACCAGCACGATAAGCCAATGCCACACACTAAAAGAACCCATAACTGAAACTCCTGAATTTCGCTGTCAGACGATGTAAGACGTTTGAAAGGCTTTTTCAAACGACAAATCGTCGCTTCAACAGCGAGTGCGTATAAAGTTTTCGTGGTCCCGCCAACAGGATGGCGATATCAATCCTCGCCGTCGCCGCCGCCGGGCGCTAGCAGGCCCAGTTCTTCCAGATCGAGCTGCGTGATCGGGTCTTCGTCCTCCCGCAATTCGTCGCTCATCATCGGCAGAGGCACGCCGAAATTGGAGGGAATGCGGCCCGAAAGCAGCCCCGCGCCCTTCAGCTCCTCAAGGCCCGGCAGATCGCGCAGTTCCTCGAGGCCGAAATGGTCGAGAAACTCCACCGTGGTGCCGATCGTCACCGGCCGGCCGGGGGTACGCCTGCGGCCACGGAACCTGACCCAGCCCGCCTCCATCAGCACGTCAAGCGTGCCGCGCGAGGTCTGCACGCCGCGGATTTCCTCGATTTCGGCGCGTGTCACCGGTTGATGATATGCGATAATCGCCAGAACTTCCAGCGCCGCACGCGACAGCTTCTTCGGCTCCTTTTCCTCGGCGCGGATGACGAAGGAAAGATCGCCGGCGGTGCGGAAGGCCCATTGCCCGCCCACCTGCACGAGATTGACGCCCCGCTCCACATAGGCGGCCTTCACACGCTGCAGGATGGCGACGACATCCATGCCGCGCGGCAGGCGTTCTGCGATGAAACCCACGGAAACCGGCTCGGACGAGGCAAAGACCAGGGCTTCAGCGATGCGCTCGGCCTCCTTCAGCTGGCGCTCGGAAAACACCGTGGGTTCGGGCTCCACCCCAGCTGTCACGATCGTCGCTTCGGCGGTCTCATCGTCATTCATCATTGTCAGTCCTTTCGGCATTCACCGCACGGTCGTCCCTTGCGCCACGGCGCATATAGATGGGCTGGAAAGCACCCTCCTGCCGGATTTGCAGCGATCCCTCGCGCACCAGTTCCAGCGACGCGGCAAAGGCGCTGGCAATCGCCGTCACGCGCATGGCGGGATCGGGCACATATTGCAGCAGATACTGATCGAGCACGGTCCATTCGCCGACATCGCCGAGCAGATTGTTCAGAAGCTCACGCGCCTCGACAAGCGACCAGACCTGCCGCTTTTCAATGGTCACCTGGGTAATCGACTGCCGCTGCCGCAGATTGGCATAGGCGCTCAGGAGATCGTAGAGATTGGCCTCGTAGGCCGAGCGGTTGATATGCGGAATATGCTCCGGCGCGCCACGGGCAAAAACATCGCGGCCGAGCTGGGCGCGGTTGACAAGCCGTTCAGCCGCCTCGCGCATCGCCTCCAGACGCTTCAGCCGGAAAGCGAGCGTCGCGGCCATTTCTTCGCCCGAGGGGCCGTCATCCTTCGATTGCTGCGGAATGAGGAGCTTGGATTTCAGGAAGGCGAGCCAAGCCGCCATCACGAGATAATCGGCGGCAAGCTCGATACGCACGCGCCGCGCGCTTTCCACGAATTGCAGATATTGTTCGGCAAGCGCCAGCACCGAAATGCGCGACAGATCGACTTTCTGCGTGCGGGCAAGATGCAGCAGCAGATCGAGCGGGCCTTCGAAGCCCGCGACATCGATGACCAGCCCGGCCTCGCCCGTCAGCCGCTCCGGCGTCACATCCTGCCAGAGCTTGTCCATCGGTGTCGAATTGCGAGACTTGTCTGCGGCCATTGTTCCATCCGCCGGGCGTCCGGCCTGTCGTCCCGAGTAACGGGCCGCCGCCCGACTGTCAGGAAACGGCCCACATGGCGTTGAATTCGGCTCTCAGTTCCGCTTCGTCGGAAGGCTCGGCGGCAGGGAAACCCGCTTCCACGGCCCGCACCCGCTCCAGCGAACGGCCGGAAAGAACGGGAACCTCCTTAACGACCTCCAGCATTTCACCCATCACGCCGTTGCAATGCAAGACTATATCGCAGCCACCCGCAACAATATTCGCAGCTCTTTCACCGAGCGTGCCCCTCAGCGCATTCATGGAACTGTCGTCGGACATCAGCAGGCCGTCAAATCCGATGCGGCCACGAATGATTTCCTCGATCACCTTCGGCGAGGTCGTCGCCGGCCGCTCGCGGTCGACGGCGTTGAACACCAGATGCGCGCTCATCGCCATCAATTCGCGGTTCAGCGCCCGGAACGGCACGAAATCATGGCCGTCCAGCTCATCGAGCGGCACATCGACCACAGGCAACTCATGGTGCGAATCCACCATGCCACGGCCATGGCCCGGCATATGTTTCATGACAGGCAGCATGCCGCCCGCCTTCAGCCCGTCGGCCGCCGCCTGCCCCATCTCGGCCACCATGGCCGGCGTGTAGCCATAGGCGCGGTTGCCGATGACATTGCTGGCGCCTTCCACCGGCACGTCGAGTACCGGCAGGCAATCGATAGTGATGCCGAACCTCATGAGATCAAAGGCGTGCAGGCGTGACATCAGCCAGGCGGCGCGCAGACCGGCATCCCGGTCGCGCTCATAGATTTCACCGAGAATGCGGGCATTCGGATAGGCCTGCAGGATCGGCGGCTTGATGCGCTGCACGCGCCCGCCCTCCTGATCGATCAGCACCGGCGCATCAGGCCGCCCGACGGCAGCGCGCATGGCGGCGACGAGATCGGCGATCTGCTGCGGCTCGCCGATATTGCGGCCGAACAGGATGAAGCCCCAGGGCTGCTGGTCGCGATAAAGGGCAATCTCGTCGGCAGTCAGCGAAAGCCCGCTGCATCCGAGGATCATAGCTTTGCAATCGGTCATGGTGTCACGCTCAAAGGGGAAATAAGGAGTAAGGAAATACGCCATCGGGACTGCGAAAATCGCCCGACAACCTCTCCGCCGTCATCCTCGGGCTTGACCCGAGGATCCATCGCTCCGGGTGTGGATCCTCGGGACAAGCCCGAGGATGACGCGTGGTGCGATGTAAGGGCCAGGATACTTCAAGGGCTGCCTCACGCGGCAGCCCCAATCTGTCTAAGCCAATCCGGCCGTTATCACCGCGCGACCAGGCAGCTGCCGCCTGCCGAGCGGAACTTTTCGCACAGCGCCACGGCTTCGTTCTTGTCACCCGCCGGGATGCGGACGCGGTAGAACGTGCCCTTGCCGGCGATTTCGGCGGCCTTGATGTCGACGCCGCGTCCACCGATGACCGAGCCGAACTTGGCCGACATGTTCTGGTAGGACTTCTGGGCTTCCGCCTGGCTCGGCAGCGAGGCGATCTGGATGTAGTAGCCACCGGCGGAAGGCGTGCTGGTCGCTGCGGGCGCCGCGGCTGCCGTCTGCTGCTGCGCGGCCTGCGGCTGCGCCGGAGCGGTCGCCGGGCGGACATTGCCCTGATTGGTGACCGTCGCCACCACATTGGCGGGCTGCGAGGACGGACGCGCCGCAGGAACGGGCGCCGCCGACTGTGCGGCCGGTGCCGTATGTGCAGCCGGTGTCGTCGCGGCAGGCGTATTTGCCTGCGGCTGGGCCTGTTCCGGCGCGACCGGAACACGCGATGCGGCGATGACGGCGGGAGCGCCCTCACCCGGCTTCGCGGTCTGCGGTGCCGCAAGCTCCTCGACCTTGTCGGCCTTCGGCGGCTGGGCTGCCGGCGCATCGACTTCCTGGGCGACAAGCGTGCCGTCAGGCTTGACGATCATGGTGCGGACCTTGCGCGGCGAAACGGCGGTTGCAGCCGAACCTTCGTTCTGTGCGGCCTTTTCTTCCGGCGAAAGCAGGCGCGGATCCTCGGTCTCGCCAACCGGCGTGCCGGCGGCTTGCATATCCGCGTCGTTTTCGCCTTCCAGCGGCAATTGTTCGGGGATCAGCGTGCGCTGAACCACATCCACCGGCTGCTCGTTGCTGGAAATCAGCGCCGGCTGCTTCGGATCGGCAGCGCTGCCGCCGGCCACGCGGTCATAAACCGCCTTGTCCTGGTTCGGCACGACGCGACCGCCCGGATTTTCCGGCACGACCTTCATCGGATCGTTATCGGCGGAGATGATGACCGGTGCGCCATTGGAACCGGTGCTCGACGAACCGCCTGACACCAGCGCGTAAACGCCGCCGCCGATCAGCACCAGACCGATTGCCGCGGCAACCGGCATGATCCAGCGGCGACCGCCGCGCTCATCCTCGTCACGATAGGCCGCCTGATGGTCGACATAGGTATTTTCGGCATCGCGCGGGGCGTTGCCACGGGAAGCCGCAGCCTCCTGCATGGAGCGGCGGAAATCCTCTTCCAGCGCCCGTTCGAATTCGTCGGCCTCTTCCGGAGCCTGCGCAGGGCGCGCCTGCGCCGCACCGCGATTTTCCGCATGTTTATGACGGTCGAGACCACCGGCAACCGCAGGCGCAAACAGCGTCGCGAGCTCGGTATCGATATCGAGTTCTTCCTCGTGGCGGCGAGCGGCCGGCTTGGGTTCGAAAACCCCGACCGGCAGTTCCGGCACATCCATCTCGACGATGTTTTCCGGATGTTCTTCCGTCTCGCCGATCTGCGAAGGATCGAAAGGCAGGCTTTCCAGCGTCTGCGGCGCAGCGGGCTGGGGAGCAGCCGGACGCGGCTGAACCGGAGCGGCGGCCACGGGCGCGGCAACAGCAGCGGCAACCGGCGCAGGCCGCGGCTGCGGTGCGGGCTGTTCCCTCACCGGCTGCGGCGCAACGGCAGCAGCGGCGACCGGAGCGGCCGGCTGCTGGCGGACGGGTTGCGGCGCAGGCGCAGGAACAACCTCCGCCTCGGCGATTTCAGACAGGTCCAGATCAAGATCGAGATCGTCAAGCGCAAGCTCGAAATCATCGTCGTTGAAGCCGGCGAAGTCCGTGAAATCAAGCTCTTCAGCGGGTGCTGCGGGCGCAGCAGCGGCAACCGGCGCCGCCGTTGCAGGCGTGGCGGCAACCACGGGGGGCTCCACCTTCGCAGCCGGGACGGCCTGCACGACCGGCGTTTCGCCGCGACCGGGAATGGAATATTTCGCGACGTCGTAAATCAGCTCGTCCATTGGCGAGAGATGTTTCGCTGCCGGCTTCTCGGCAACCTCGAACGCCAGAGGCTCTGCGACAGGCGTGAAGGTCTCGGCGACCGCTGGCGCAAAGGACGCAGCGGCCTCTTCCGCCTGCACGACGGCAGGCGCGGGAGTGGCTTCAATCTGCGGCTCGATACGGGCTGCGGCAGGCTGCTGCTCGGAGCGCGGGTCGACCCGCTTCGGATCGGCGGCAGAAACATCCCGACGCGCGCCGAAATTGGCGAGCGGCAGGCGCAGGCTGGAGAATTCCAGCGAGGAACGGCCGCCATGCGACGGCGAACGCACGGAAACCGGCGCAGGCGCTTCCTCGGCGACAGCTATTTCCACCTCGTCGGCGAGATCGAAAGCCTGCGGCTCCGGCGCATAGGAATGACCATCGGCGTGAATGTTGCTCGAAACATCGGCCGGAAGCTCCGGCATCGTGTGCCATTCTGGTTCAACGGGTTCCGCGGCCTGCGGTTCTTCTTCCCATGCCACCTGCTGGGCGGCCGGCTGGTAAACCATCGGCTCGGCGGGACGCGACTGGCGCGAATGCACATCGAAAACTTCCGCCACCGCGAAGGCATCGTCGCGGAAATCCGCGCGGATATCCTGCGTGGTCGTTTCGACGTAGTTGTGAATATAGGCCTGATCGACTTCCGGAAGCGGCTCTTCCCTCACCTCCGGCGCGGCTGCGGCCACGGGCGCGGGTTCGGCCGCCGGCGCAAGCTCGGGCTCGCGGCGGGCGAAAACCGATTCGACACGCTGCATGAAATCGTTGGGATGGATGCCCGCGCGAACATCGTTTGCCGGATCAAGAACGACCGGATCGGCATGCGGCGCATCGTAGACTTCGAACTCCCGAAGCAACTCGTCCTCGAGGTTGAATTCGGGTTCGCGACGGGTTGCCGGTGAGGCAGCGCGCGGCGCAGCCTCGGAACCCGCAGGCGAAGGACGATCTTCAAAGCCGACGATACGCGCCAGTTCTGCCAGAGGATCGTTGTCAGCGAACCCTTCGGACCGGGCGTCCCGGTTATACGCGACATTTTTTTCGACCATTACGTGTTCCACCATCTACGCATTGCAGCTCTTGCCAGCGTATTGTGAGCAAATAATGGTGATATGTTATCGCATTTCAGCAGGTGCGTCCGCTCCTAAAAGCGTGAGGCCGGACCTCAAAACATTTGCGACAGCATTCACCAGCCCAAGTCTGGCAATGCTCAATTCTCGGTTTTTATCGTTAATAAAACGTAATTCCGGCTGGTCTTTACCCTTGTTCCAGTGTCCATGGAAGGAACTGGCGAGATCGTAGAGGTAAAAAGCAAGCCGGTGCGGCTCATGCGAAAGGGCCGCGGATTCAATCAGCCGCGGATATTCGGCGAGCTTCGCAACCAGCTGCAACTCATTGATATCGCTGATCAAAGCAACGGATGCCGCCATCTCTTCCGCAGAGGGAGAAAGGCCCGGAAACGCCTCCTGCGCCTGCCGGAAGATCGACATCGAGCGGGCATGCGCATATTGCACGTAAAAAACCGGATTATCCTTCGATTGTTCGGTCACTTTCGCGAAATCGAAGTCCAGCGGCTCGGAATTCTTCCGATAAAGCATCATGAATCGCACCGGATCGCGACCCACTTCGTCGACAACATCGCGCAGCGTCACGAAGTCGCCGGACCGTTTCGACATCTTCACCGGCTCGCCGTCACGGAACAGCTTGACGAGCTGGCATAGAAGCACCGTCAGCTTCGACTTGCCCTCGGAGACGGCGCGCGCAACGGCTTCCAGACGCTTGACGTAACCGCCATGGTCGGCGCCGAGCACATAGATCATCTCGGAGAAACCACGGTCGAACTTGTTCTTGAAATAAGCAACGTCGGCGGCGAAATAGGTGTAGGAACCATCCGACTTCATCAGCGCACGGTCCATGTCGTCGCCCACTTCCGTGGAGCGGAACAGCGTCTGCTCGCGGTCTTCCCAATCGTCAGGCAATTCGCCCTTCGGCGGCGGCAGCGTGCCCTTGTAGACATGGCCCTTGAAGGTGAGATCGTTGATGGCCGAGAGGATCGGGCCACCATTGCCCTCATGCAGCGTGCGTTCCGAGAAAAACACGTCGTGCCGGACGTTGAGCAGCGCCAGATCCTCGCGGATCATCGCCATCATCGCATCGATCGCCTTGTCCTTCACGATCGGCAGCCACTTTTCCTCGGGCATGGCGCGCAGCTTGATGCCATATTCATCCGCCAGCGCCTGGCCGACGGGAACGAGATAGTCGCCGGGATAAAGACCGGACGGAATGGTGCCGATATCTTCGCCGAGCGCCTCGCGGTAACGCAGGAACACGGAACGGGCCAGCACATCGATCTGCGAGCCGGCATCGTTGATGTAATATTCCTTGGTGACGCCGTAACCGGCAAAAGCGAGCAGGTTCGCCAGCGTGTCACCCACCACGGCGCCACGGCAATGGCCGACATGCATCGGGCCGGTCGGGTTGGCGGAGACATATTCGACGTTGATCTTCTGGCCGGCGCCAACGGTGGAGCGGCCGAAATGGATACCCTGCCCGATCATGTCGGCCAGCAGACGCTGCCAGTAACCAACAGAGACCTTGAGATTGATGAAGCCCGGGCCGGCAACATTGACGCTGTCGACATCGCCATCCGCCTGAAGGGCGGGCACGATGAGTTCGGCAAGCGCGCGCGGATTGGTGCCGAGCGGCTTTGCCAGCACCATGGCGGCATTGGTTGCGACATCGCCATGGCTCAGATCACGCGGGGATTCGACGGTAATTCGACTGAAATCGACCTTTTCGCGGTTCTCTTTCACGAGATCGAGGGTCTCGAGCGCGTTTTTGATCCTGGTATCGAAATCGGCAAAAATGTTCATCGTTCCAACCTGCGCGAAGGGCTTCTGTTTAGTCCGGCCATCATAACCGGGTCGGCTTCGCGGTTGCCCGCTGCCCTATCGCAAATCGGGGGTGTGGTCAAACAGCCGCTGGTGGGCGCGCAGTGCATAACTGTCGGTCATGCCGGCCAGATAGTCGCCCACATGCCGGGCTTTTGCGGCCACGCTCATGCCGGAAATGCTGTCCACCCAGTAATGGCTCTGCATTTCCGCCGGCGTTTCCATATAACGGTGGAAAAGATCGGTGACGATCTGCGTCGCGCCGGCGCGGATGCGCATGATTTCCGGATGCCGGTAGATATGACCGAACAGCAGCTTCTTGATCTGGCGGTCGGTCTCGGCCATCTCGGGCGAGAAGGTCGCGACGGTGAAATCGGCGGCGCGAATATCCGCCGCACTCTTCGGCTTCAGACGGGCGAGATTCTGCTGCGCAACGCCGATCACATCTTCCACCATATGGGTGATCTGCCGGCGCATGATCTCATTGGCGAAACGCTCCTTGTCGAGCACGGGATATTTCGCCCGCACCTCGGCCATCAGGCCACCGAGGAACGGTACCTCCTCCAGCATCTCGAAGGTGAGATAACCGGCGCGCAACCCGTCATCGATGTCGTGGGTATTATAGGCGATGTCATCGGCAATCGCCGCCACCTGCGCCTCGAGACTGGCATAACTGCCGATTTCCAGATCCTGCAGCTCGCAATATTCGAGAATGGGCAGCGGAACCGGTCCCTTGATCCCCTTGCCCCTGGCATTTACGAGCGGGCCATTGTGCTTGACGAGGCCTTCCAGCGTCTCCCAGGTCAGGTTGATGCCGTCATATTCGGCATAACGGCGCTCCAGCTTGGTGACGATGCGCAGCGACTGGGCATTATGATCGAAGCCGCCATAGGGCAAAAGCACCGCATCCAGTGCGTCCTCGCCGGTATGGCCGAAGGGCGTGTGGCCGAAATCATGCACCAGCGCCACGCCTTCGGCGAGATCCTCATCGAGCTTCAGCGCGCGGGCGAGCGCGCGGGCGATCTGCGCCACCTCGATGGTGTGGGTAAGCCGCGTGCGATAATGGTCGCCGTCAGGGCTGATGAACACCTGCGTCTTGTGCTTCAGGCGGCGAAAGGCGGTCGTATGAACGATGCGGTCGCGGTCGCGCTGGAATTCCGAGCGCGTCAGGCTTCCGGCTTCGGGAAAAAGACGCCCGCGCGTGGTCCATGGATCCGAGGCGAAAACCGCCCTCTCGCCGCTTCCGAAACCCAATGCGCGCTGGTCTATGATCATGCATCCACCTGTTGTCTTCGCCGGCCGGGACTTCCTTTTGGTCTCGGCCATTGACCTTTTCATTCACCCTTCATACCTATCGCAGAGGTCGGCGCAAAGCATCATCGCCGTGTTGACCGTCTTCACACAGGCTATAGACCGTTAATTTGACCGGTTTATAATGGTGACAACGAGATTATTGCTCTCCGGTTCTTGACCCCGGCAGGAGAAACGACATGGAAAACAGCGACATTACCCTTTCTGAAGCTGCGGCGAAGCGAATCGCGCAGATCGTTGCCGCCGACGCCGGCAAACAGGCGCTGCGCGTCTCGGTGGAAGGCGGCGGCTGCTCGGGCTTCTCCTACAAGTTCGATCTGGCCGAAGACCCCGCCGATGACGATATCGTGATTGCGCGCGGCGACGCCAAGGTGCTGATCGACAGCCTGTCGGTCGTCTATATGGCCGGCTCGGAAATCGACTTCGTCGACAATCTGCTCGGCCAGTCCTTCCAGATCAAGAACCCGAATGCCGTGGCAAGCTGCGGCTGCGGCACCAGCTTTTCTATTTGAGTGGGAATACCGGCGCGCAATCCGCAAGCCAGTCACCAAGCTTTGAAGTAACTCGCATCTCTCTCCTCTCCTCATTCCTGTGCTTGTCACAGGAATCCAGTCGACGCGCGTCTGCGCGGCGGGAAGAGTCCTTTCAGCCCAAAGACTTGGGCTGGCTGGATTCCTGTGACAAGCACAGGAATGAGGGAGGAGAAACGCAGCGACCCCGCCCGCCCGGCATCTTTCCACCACATCCGCACCACCAATGTCCAAAAACGGTGGCAATCGCTTTTGCATCGGGTAAAAGTACCCTCGCAAAAGGGAAACTCCGATGAAGATTGTCACCTGGAACATCAACGGCGTTAAGGCGCGTATCGAAAACCTCTGCCAGTGGCTGAAGGATTCATCGCCCGATATCGTCTGCCTTCAGGAAATCAAATCGGTCGACGAAGGTTTTCCGCGGCTGGAGCTGGAGGCGCTCGGTTATCACGTCGAGACCCATGGCCAGAAGGGCTTCAACGGCGTCGCCCTGCTCTCGAAGGTCAAGCCCGACGAGGTCAATCGCGGCCTGCCGGGTGACGATGCCGACGAACAGGCGCGTTTCATCGAAGGCGTGTTTTCCGTCGATGGCGGCGCGATCCGCGTCTGCTCGCTTTACCTGCCGAACGGCAATCCGCCTGACGATCCGGTGAAATATCCCTACAAGCTTGCCTGGATGGAGCGGCTGCGGCGCTTTGCCGAAGATCGCCTCGCGCTTGAGGAGCCGCTCATTCTGGCGGGCGACTATAACGTCATTCCCGAACCCTTCGATTGCCACGACCCGCGTGTCTGGGAGGGCGACGCCCTGTTCCTGCCGAAAACACGCGCAGCGTTCCGCAAGCTGGAGAATCTGGGTTTCACCGATGCCGCGCGTGCAACCACGGATGAAGCAGGACTTTATTCCTTCTGGGATTATCAGGCCGGCGCATGGCCGAAAAACAACGGCATCCGCATCGATCATCTGATGCTGTCGGCCGAAGCTGCCGACAGGCTGCAATCCGTCAGCATCGAAAAACATGTGCGGGCCTGGGAAAAACCGTCCGACCATGTGCCGGTCTGCGGTTATTTCGATTTCAATCCGGTCGGCTGACCCGCTTCCATCGGGCGGATGAAACCATCCCGATCGGCGCTCTCAATCCGGCCCATTCTCAATCAGGATCGTTGAACTGCATGTTCTGCGCCATGGCGATGGCGGCGCGGCGATCGTTTTCGCCGGCCAGAGAAAAGGCCTGCTCCTGCAGGTTCTGGATCCAGGTACAGTCGGCCGCCGTGCATTTGTCCAGCGCCGCGGTCATGAAGGCGAGACCCTGCGTCGTCTGGCCTTCCTGAAAGATCAGATTGCCGAAAATCGACATGGCGCCGGCATGGCCGTGCTTGCGGGCCTGGTTGAGCCACTTCTTGGCCTGCTGCACATCGGCGCGACCGCCCTCGCCGGCAAGGATCATCTCCGCCAGACGGAACTGCGCTTCAGCGACGCCGAAGGTGGAAGCAACCTGGAAATAAAGCTGGCGGGCCTGCGAAAGGTCCATTTTCACCGGGCTGCCGGGAATGCCGTGACGGTAATAATCGGCGAGAGAAAGAAGTGCGTTGACGAAGAAGCCGGTATCTTCCGAACCGGGCTCCACGCCCTGATTGGCGATTTCGCTGTAGATCTTGAAAGCTTCGAAGTCGTTCTTGGCGACGCCATCGCCATAGGCATACATATTGGCCAGCGCCCAGCGCGAGCCGGTATGGCCCTTTTCAGCCGCGTAGCGATAGGCCTCGACGGCTTCGCCCTTGTTGCCGTTCTTGTAGGCCTTGAAGCCGAACTTGAACAGGTCGAAGGGGCCGGATTCCTTGGTCACGCCCGCATTGATGTCAAAAGCCGCAGCAGGCATTGCGAGCGACGCAAGCAACATGCCCATAAGGAGCGGCTTTAAAACGTTGGCTTCACATTTCAGCATTTCAGCGAACTTCTCTTAACTCTTCCCGGCATATAGCCAATACTTGCGGAATGCTGCAAAGCCGAACCCCGCCGGGTCGCGATTTTTCGAACACACTGCGTCTTTCCGGCAGCACTTTCCAGCGCACCACCGGTGGTCTTTTGCGGCAATTGCCCTAATTTTCCAGTGAGACAGATATAGGCATAATTTCCGGCAATATAACGGCATTCCGCCGCCCGCCAGTCAGTGCCAAACAAGAAAGCCGGATGAAATTCCCGTATTACTTGCTTAAACCCTGAATCCAAACCCGTTTTCACTTTCCGGCCTTGCGCACCACCACATCAAACGCCTGCATGTTCTTCCATTCCCGCGTCCCTAAACATAAGCCAAGCACCCTGTTTGTGGCGGGAAATGGACAGATATGCTCACATTCCAACGCGACCACACGCTTGCAGAAAAGTGTTGCCAAATCGTCACAAAACTTTCGGCCTAGAAAATTTTATCGAGAAGGAATCATAGTCGCGCATGAAAAAAGGCCCGGCTGGTAAACCGGACCTTTATTTTAGCATCTGCGGAAGGATGGTGTCAGAACTTGACCTTCACGCCCGTGGAGATTGCTGCCACAAGGTCGTTACCGAAGTCGTATCCCGCCTCGTTGCCGCAGGTGAACCCGGCACCGCACGGTCCGCCATTGATGGAAGAGCTACCGGAGGTCAGGAGGCCGAGAGCACCGGCAATCTTGAACTCGATATTCTTGTTCGGGGAGTAGACGATCTGCGTGCCCAGCGTCCAGGTATCGGTCTGGGTACCGATGACAGTCGATGTACCGCGATCCCAGGTCAGGCTAACAGCACCGCTCCACTGCTCATTGAACTTGTGACCGACGCCACCGGAAATCGTCCAGCCGTCGCGATAAAACAGGTCGAGCGTGTTCAACGTGTCAGCGCCACTCGGAACGCAGGGAGACGTACCCACCGCGCAGAAAGGAATGACCTGAATCTGGCTCCAGTCGGTCCATTTCACCGAACCGAAAGCAAGCCAGTCCGGCGCAATGCCGGATTGCACCTTGAGTTCGATGCTATCTGGCATGGAAACAGAGCCATAGATCGGCACGAGCTTGCCACCGTATTTCGCAAGCGTCTGAGAGACGGTCGGCGGCGTCTGCGGGATCGCCCTGACGTCGGCAAAACCGGTCAGGTCGTGATCGACGGCGCTATTATAAACGAGGCTCGCACGGAAGGCGATCTCGGGAATCTCATAGGCCATGCCGGCGCGCCAGCCCCAGCCGTCACCTTCCATTTCCAATTTGCCAACGCCGCTGAAGCTGCGCCACGCAGGAACCGAATTAAGAACATCCGGCCCCAAAACCTGACGGTATTTATAACCGCTGATCTCCTGATAGAAACCGCCACCGATGATCGAGAAGTCACCTTTGCCAAGATCGAACTTCACCCGGCAGGTGGTGGCGTAATTGTGCGACTTGACCTTGGTTTCGATATTGTAGCTCGATCCCTGCCAGATGCCGGGATTGAGATGCGCGCCCCAGGGCTGCGAATAATCGAACATGCAGTCGGCGAAATCGCCGATTGCGGCCTTGGCGCCGATGCGGGTCGACCAGAAGTTTTCAGAGTCGTCTGCGCTCCTTGACCAGGTCGCAGGCAGCGGGCCGCTCTTCAGCGGATTGTCGCGCGCATTCTCCACCTTGCGCTGCGGCGCGACGAAGGTTGCGGAACTGTCGAGAACATAATCGGACGGATCGAACAGCAGGTCGATATTGTAACCGCCGCGCTCAAGGCCGCCGGCCAATGAGGGCGTTACCGCCGCGATGCTGACTGCGAAACATACCGCGCCGCGAAAAATTGCAGTTTTTGCCATCTCTCTCCCCAATCAAGGCAATGTGATCGTCAAAAGAGTGAAGCGCTTCGCGGCAAATGACAATCTGCCGCACTCTGGCACAGTTCTGCGACACTTCTCCATTTTTTACGTAAGAATTTCATGTCGATCCCCTTGAATAATCATTTTAGGTTATTTTTCTAATCCGATTGAAGCAATCAGACATAAAATGAAACAAATTCCCACTTGAGACCGGAATTGTCGCCAAATAACCACACTCGTGAGTTTCCCGAGGAAACACGCTTATCAGGCCGTTTTTGTTGGTTTTTTCGGGCGTTTTCAGCGATTTCGGCCGGATAGGGCGTGAAATAATCGCTCTTTCAGCACGCATGATTCGCCATTGCAGTGCAGCAATCAATCGAGACGAATTGTTACGCCAAAGAAAAAACGCCTCGTTGCAAACGGGGCGTTTTGTTCTGCAAAGCCGTAAGCGGTATTACCCCGCTTCGCTGACCCGTGTGAGCGCCGTTCTCAGGCTTGCGAGCTGAACTTCCAGCTCCGCCTTGCGCTCGCGCTCGGCGGCGACCACTTCCGGATCGGCATTGGCCACGAACTTCTCGTTCGACAGCTTCTTGTCGATGCGTTCCATTTCCGCATCCACCTTGCCGATCGCCTTTTCGAGACGGGCTTCTTCGGCCGCAAGATCGATGAGCTTGCCGAGCGGCAGGCAGACCGTGGCCTCACCGACGATGATCTGCGCGGAACCCTTCGGCGCGACATCGGCGGCGCGGATTTCATCCGCCCGCGCCAGGCGCCGGATGGCGGCGGCATGGCGGTCGAGCCGCGCTTCGGTGGAGGTATTCGCGCCGACAACCACCAGCGAGGCGGTGGCGCCCGGCGGCACGTTCATCTCGGCGCGCGCCGAGCGGATACCGGAAACGAGATCGATCAGCCAGTTGATTTCGGCCGCTGCGGCATCGTCGCGGAATTCCGGTTCCGGCCAGTCGGTGAGGCAAAGCAGGTCATCCCGCTCCTCGCCCTCGCCCGCCGTGTGCGCCCACAGCTCTTCGGTCATGAAGGGCATGAAGGGATGCAGCAGCTTGTAGATCTCCTCCAGAACATAGGCCGCGCAGGCCTGCGATTCCCTCTTCGCCTTCTCGTCCTCGCCGCTGAAGACGGGCTTCAGCAGTTCCAGATACCAGTCGCAGAACTGGTTCCAGACGAACCGATAGAGAATGCCGGAGGCATCGTTGAAGCGGAAATTCTCAAGCGCCGCCGTCACGTCGCGCGCCGTATTGGCAAGCTCGGTCAGGATCCAGCGGTTGATGGTGAGCGAGGCGGTTTCGGCGAGGAAATGCGGATCGCGCTTCACGCCGTTCATCTCGGCAAAGCGCGTGGCGTTCCACAGCTTGGTGCCGAAGTTACGATAACCGGCGATACGCGCCGGATCGAGCTTCACATCACGGCCCTGCGCCGCCATGATGGCCAGCGTGAAACGCAGCGCATCCGCGCCATATTCGTCGATCAGTTCCAGGGGATCGATGACGTTGCCCTTGGACTTCGACATCTTCTGGCCGTTCTTGTCGCGAACCAGCGCGTGGATATAGACCGTGCTGAAAGGCTCGACCGGGTTGCCGGCGTCGTCCTTCATGAAATGCAGGCCCATCTGCATCATCCGCACCACCCAGAACGGGATGATGTCGAAACCGGTGACCAGCACGTTGGTCGGATAATAACGCGCCAGTTCCGGCGTCTGCTCGGGCCAGCCGAGCGTCGAGAAC
Source organism: Agrobacterium sp. NPDC090283 (assembly GCF_044769685.1). NCBI lineage: Bacteria > Pseudomonadati > Pseudomonadota > Alphaproteobacteria > Hyphomicrobiales > Rhizobiaceae > Agrobacterium > Agrobacterium sp. NPDC090283. Next base: position 147,743 of record NZ_JBIVYG010000013.1, read on the forward strand.
GGCCAGAGCGCCGACGAGAACCAGGTGTCGAGCACATCTTCGTCACGGGTCAGGATTTCGCCCGGCTTGAAGTTCTCAAGCTTCTCCTCGACCCAGGCCTTCCACGGACCTTCATGGGCGATGTAATGCTGGATGGCCGCCTGCAGCGCCTCTTCCTCGGTCTTTTCAACAAAGACCTGCCCGTCCGGACCATACCATGCGGGGATCTGGTGACCCCACCACAATTGCCGCGAAATGCACCAGGGCTGAATGTTTTCCATCCACTGGAAATAAGTGTTTTCCCAGTTCTTCGGCACGAAATTGGTACGGCCTTCGCGAACCGAGGCAATCGCCGGCTGGGCGAGCGTCTTGTTGTCCACCCACCATTGGTCGGTCAGGCGCGGCTCGATCGGCACACCGCCGCGGTCGCCATGCGGCACCACATGCTTGTGCGGTTCGATCTTGTCGAGCAGGCCGGCTTCCTCGAAGATTTCCACGATGATCTTGCGGGCGGTAAAGCGGTCCTGCCCTTCCAGACGATCCCACGCGCCATGCAGGGCTGCCGGATGGCTGAGGCCTTCGAGAAAATCCTCGTTGTCCTTGATGGAGATCGTGCCGTCGATATTCATGACGTTGATGGCGCGCAGGCCGCAGCGTTTGCCGACTTCGAAATCGTTGAAGTCATGCGCCGGCGTGATCTTGACCGCGCCGGTACCGGCCGTCGGATCGGCATAATCATCGGCAACGATCGGGATCTTGCGGCCGACGATCGGCAGGAGGACATGCTTGCCGACAATGCCCTTGTAACGCTCGTCTTCCGGGTTCACCGCAATACCGGTATCGCCGAGCATGGTTTCCGGACGCGTCGTGGCGACGACGATATAATCGCGGGTTTCGAACTCGGTGGGCTTGCCCTCTTCGTCGAAAGCGATCGGGTACTGATAGGTGACGCCCTTTTCCAGCGGGTAACGCAGGTGCCAGAGATTGCCCTTGACCTCGATCTGCTCGACTTCCATGTCGGAAATCGCGGTCAGCAACTTCGGATCCCAGTTCACAAGGCGCTTGTCCTTGTAGATCAGGCCCTGCTTGTAGAGTGTGACGAAAACTTCCAGAACGGCCTCGGACAGACCCTCATCCATGGTGAAGCGCTCACGCGACCAGTCACAGGAAGCGCCAAGGCGCTTCAACTGGTTGAAGATCAGGCCGCCGGATTCGGCCTTCCATTCCCAGACCTTCTCCACGAAAGCCTCGCGGCCCATCTCGCGGCGGCCCGGCAGCTGCTGTTCCATCAGCTTGCGCTCGACGACCATCTGCGTGGCGATGCCGGCATGGTCCATGCCCGGCTGCCACAGCACGTCCTTGCCGCGCATGCGCTCGAAGCGGACCAGAATATCCTGCAGCGTGTTGTTGAGCGCGTGGCCCATATGCAGCGAGCCGGTCACATTCGGCGGCGGGATGACGATGGTGAAGGTTTCCGCGCCCGGCTTGGCGTTGGCACCGGCACGAAAAGCGTTAGCCTCGTCCCAGGCTTTGGCGATCTTCGGTTCGACGGATGCGGAATCGTAGGTCTTTTCGAGCATTTCCTGACCTGAATTTTAGAGTTCTTGTGTGGATTTTTTTAAATAAGGATGGACGGGAGAGAGTCAACAGAAACCCGCCCGCGAGCCAACCATTGAGTGGACCCACGGGTGACTATGACCCCATAACACCTTCATCTTCAACAAAAAAGCCGCCCCGATGCCGGAGCGGCCCCTGTTTCGTCGCATCCGCCGCAATCGCGGATGCGGCACGAGCTTGACTTAGCGGCGCGAACCGCGCGCCACCCGCTCGATTTCTTCGCGCACGAGACGCTCCACCAAAGTCGGCAGATTGTCTTCCAGCCAGTCCTGCAGCATCGGACGCAGCATCTCGGCAGCCATGTCCTCGATCGAGCGCCGCTCGACGCCGTCGAAAACCTCCGCCAGCTCGCTGAAGGAGCGGGCGATCTGCGCGCCGGCAGCGGCGGAAAGCAGATTGAGCGACAGACCGTCCGCGATATCCACCTCGTCTTTTGCCTGTGGCTCGGCCAGATCGAATGTGGGTTTTTCAACGACGGGCTCCAGCACCGCGATATCGAAACGCTCCGCTGTCAGCGGCGTTTCGATGGCACCGCGCAGCGAAAGCTGATCGAAGCGGCTTTCGGCCGAAGGGACGTTTTCGATGGCGGCAGCGGCGGCGCGATCCTCAGCGGCAAAAGATGCCGGGTGTTCGTTCACGCCTGCGGCGGCCGCAGCGGCCATCAGCGGGCGAACATCCGTCGGGCGCTGCGGTGCGGCGCGTTCGGAAGACGGCGCGGACAAAGGCTGCGATACAGTCGCAGCCGGCGGCGTGGTCTCGGTCGCGCCGCGCTGTGCCTGAGCGGCAAAAGCCTGCGGTCCCATGGCGGCGTTACGGTCGGCGGCGGCACGCACACGCGCGGCAACATCGGCAAGGGACATGGTCTTGTCGGCGGCGTTTTCCTGCCGTTCAGCCATTGCCTTTTCGGCGACCGGCGAAAAATCCTGCGCAGGCCGTGCGCCAAAAGCCTGGTTTGCGGCGGGGGGAACGCGCGCCGGCGGGCTGATGGGCTCCGCCACGAAGGCCGCTTCGCTGGCAGCCTCGTCTTCGTCGTCATAGACCGGCGGCAACTGCCCGGAAAACGCACCGGCAGGTCCTGTCTCGTTGCTTTCGATGATCCGGCGAATGGACGCCAAAATCTCTTCCATGGACGGTTCACGCGCTACGCTTGGCTGAGCCATATCAATCCCCGGTTTCCACTCTGAGCGCCCTTACCGTATCCATCGGACACCGGATGAAGCGCTCCTTGACCTGTTCAATGCACACATCGCGCTCGCGACGACCGAAATCGATCGCCACACCGATGCTCTGAAACATGGTCGGCCAAAGCGCCTGAGCATTTTGCCGTCCCTGTCGCAGGATCATGCGGGGCAGAAATACGCACACCCCGAATCACCCTTAGTTTAGGTCAGCATAGCGGGGAACTAAATCACTGATTCGACAAGTTTCGGGATGATGCACAGCTTTGTGAAATCGGCACGGCAGAAAGCGCCTTGCCGGCAAACCAAACACAAAACGCCGGGGCAGAAACTCCACCCCGGCGTTTAGAAGAAGAGGATCGCTTGCCGATCAGAAAACGAATTCGGCCACCTTGGCAAAACCCGGCAGCGGCTTGACCGAAGCATTGAAGAAAGTGGCGGCCGACGTGCTGTTGCCATCACGGCGATAGACGGTGGCCTTGGCGGCGCCGCCATATCCGACAACGACGACCAGACGTCCGCCGTCGCGCAGCTGGTCGGTCAGGGCCGCCGGTACTTCTTCCACCGCGCCGTTGATGAAAATGAGGTCATAGGGCGCTTCGCCCGCATAGCCCTTTTCGAGATCGCCGGTCACGACGGCGACATTGTCATATCCGAGCGACGCGAGCGTCTCGGTCGCCTGTGCGGCCAGCGCCTCATCGCTTTCAAGCGAAACCACCGAACCGGCGAGCTGGGAAAGGATGGCAGCCGCATACCCTGCGCCGCCGCCGACTTCCAGCACCACGTCCTCCTTCGACACGGCCGAAAGCTGCAAAAGCTTCGCCAGCGGCGAGGTCTTCATGACATAACGGGCCGGACGGCCATCGCGGGCGGGACAGATCTGCAGATCCTCGTCCACATAGGCAATCTGCCGCACGCCAGCCGGCACGAAAGCCTCGCGCGGCACGCTCAAAAACGCTTTCAGCACGGAATGCGACGTTACGTCGGTCGTGCGCAACTGGCTGTCGACCATATTGGCGCGTGCGGTTTCGAAATCCATCATATCGTGTCGCCTCAATTTCAAGGATAGGGCCAAACGAGCCCAAAGTCGGAAGATGCAGCCGACCGTTAAAACAATCTCATAATTGCCAGAAGCTGCGCTTTCAAGCGCGCTCATCGGATGTGATCCCAAAAAGCGTCGGCTGAGGGCGCAAATTTCTCGCGATGGCCACGGAATATATCGTCAGGAGGCGGGAATATCCGGCATGATCCACCAGAAAAGCTGAACAAGATCGCTCCAGAGCCGGGCGGTGTCCTCCATCATCTGGATCGTCGTGGCATAGGCATAGATAGAAAGGAGGGTCACGACACCCAAGAGCAGCCAGGGCCAGAGCCGTCGCTTGCTCCCGCTATCCGTACCGTCCTGCCGATCCTCATTCATGGCTGTTCTTCCCCATCCTCACCATAAACGATGCGCATGCGCGATCTGGCGACCAAGGACGTCTATCATATTCATGATGGGAGAAATTTGGAGGCCTCGCCCGGAATTGAACCGGGGTACAAGGATTTGCAGTCCTCTGCGTCACCACTCCGCCACGAGGCCTCACACGCTCTTCAATCAAGCGATGGCGGGCATTTAGAACGAATCCATTATGGGCGCAAGAGGGTTCGTTCCGAATGTGGTGTTTTTTCGGATCGGACCGGCGCGCCGCGACAGCCGAACTCCTAAGCGCTTAAGATTCCGAAGCTTTTTGTATCTGCCTCATATTTCAAAAAAACAAAGTCCGCATCCGGCGCGTTTGCGCCGTTGCGGGCAATACTGCATTTCCGTGCCGGCCGGTCAGAGCCGCCCAAGCAGAACCAGGATCAGAACGATCACCAGAACCAGCCCGAGGCCGCCCGACGGACCGTAGCCGTAATTATGGTAACCCCAGCTGGGCAATGCGCCGATCAGGAAAAGAATGAGCAGGATGACGAGGATGGTGCCGAGCATGTGTAACCCTCCACTATTGGCATGTGTCCTGTTTGTTTGAATGATGAAGCGCGCAAAAGGTTCCCTTTCCCGCATGCCCCCCGCGACACAATCATCGTAAAGCATCCCCTTGCCTTTCAACGGGTTACACCGGCAATTCGGGAATATGCCGCCTCCCTGGAGAAAATTTTCCGGCTAATTATATCGCGACGGAAAGCTCCGGATGCGAAGGAGCGGCAGGTCTTTCCGGAGACCGACTAAAGCAGCGATTTATTCGAGGTAATTTCTCGGCCTATGTCTATCGGCAGTTGTCCGTCATATTAGTGCCAGTCCCCCGTACCCTGAAACTGGCGGGAGACGGAGAGATCCGGCATCACTGGCAGTGCGCCGGATCTCTCCCGCCCCTCCCCCACGAACTCGAAGTCTACTTTTCAGGCACACGGATATTTTACCGGCTGTGTGATGCGTTTCCCTTGCCTTGCCGGTTTCACTCCGGCTAGACCCCGGACCGGGAGGGAGAAACGAGAATCATATGTCCGGTTTTGCGAACCTCATCCCGCTTTTCATCTTCGGCCTCCTCGTCTACCTTTTCTTTCGCTGGGTCGCGCGCGACATTCAGAATCCGAAGAGCAAATAATCGGGGAAAATCGTCTCCGGCCTCTTGCCCGCCGGGAACCGCCGCGCCTGCCCATCGTTTTCACGGACGCACCTGGGAGGACAGGATGAAAACGCTCGCATCAACGGCCATTATGACGCTCGCACTGGCACTTGCGGGATGCACCGCAGGCGGACCGGGCGTCTATCTCGGCCCCGCGCCCTATGTCGAACCCATCCCCGGCAGCATCATCTACAGGGGCCAGCCCCGCACCAAGCTGACGAAATCGCCGATCGGCAGTACCTTTACCCATGAATTCCGTATCGACGCCAGCACGAGAGCGGTGGAAACCTATCGCATCGCGCCTGATCGTTCGCTGGAACTCATCGACCGCCGCATCATCCGCGAATGGCTGTTCGGGCGCGACGACTGACCGCACCGCAACGGCAAGAAACGCGCCGGGAACGGGATTGCGCATCCCGGCCGCTTCGTTTAGAGCCGGGCGCAACGACCAATATGGATAGGCGATGAATACGCGCTGGCAAAAACCCGTCCTGATCGCGTTCGAAACGCCGGGCGACTATACGAGCATCGACACCACGCAGGCAGCCTCCTGGGCGCTGATCGAGGATTGGCCGATCGAAGACGGCGATGCGCTGGACAAGGCACTGCTGATCTGCGCCGCCGTCGATGCCGGCAGGAAAAAGCCCGAGGACGCCCGCAAGGCCTTCATCGCAGCCGCAATCGAAGCGGGTCTCGATATCAAGGCCTGAGAGCGGAATACCTGCGGGCCGCAGACCATAAATGCCGCTTGCGGGTGCGAGATTTTCAACAAAACGGGTTCGATGGATCGCAACAGATGGAAGCTTCCGGAAACATGAAAAAAGCCCTGTTCATTTTTCTCCTCTCCTGCCTGGCGATCGGCCTTCTTGGCCATCTCGTGGTCGCCTTCGTCGTCACGGGCTGAAGCGCGAAAATGCCCTCTGCCGAAAGGTGGAGCGGCCGGATTTTAGAATTTCCTGAATTTCATTCTTTCGTTATGGAACCGCGATAAACTTCGACCGTTCTCTTTTCACTCAACAGGAGGAGGGTTGGAATGCGTGACGGATTGAACGGTTTTCTCGAAATCTCGATGCTCGGCTTCGTGGTCGCAAGCTGCCTTTTCATGGTCAACCTGCCGATCTGACCCACTTCAAAAGCTCTTTTCCGAAAGCACCGGCGACGTGAAGTTCCGGTAAAAAAAATGCGGCCTGTCGGCCGCATTTCATTTTTCAACAATCGTCAAATCAGGCCGAAAGCTTGGCCGCCAGCTTGGCGACATGGGCGCCCTGATAACGGGCGGCTTCCAGCTCGATTTCGGAAGGCTGGCGCGACCCGTCGCCATCGGTGATGGTGGAGGCGCCATAGGGCGAACCGCCCTTGATTTCATCGACGCCCATCTGGCCCTGGAACGCGTAAGGCAGACCGACGACCGCCATGCCATGGTGCAGGAAGGTGGGGATGAAGCCGAGAATGGTCGATTCCTGTCCGCCGTGCTGGGTGGCGGAAGAGGTAAAGGCCGAGCCGATCTTGCCGACCAGCTTGCCGCTGAACCACAGGCCACCGCTCTGGTCCCAGAAATTGCGCATCTGCGAAGCGACCGTGCCGAAACGCGTGCCGGCGCCAACGATGATGGCGTCGTATTCGGCAAGCTCGTCCACCGTCGCCACCGGAGCCGGCTGATCCAGCTTGAAATGGGAGGACTTGGCAACCTCTTCCGGAACGAGTTCGGGAACGCGCTTCACCACGGCTTCCGCGCCGGTGGACTTCACGCCCTCGGCAACGGCATAGGCCATTGTCTCGATATGGCCGTAAGAGGAGTAATAAAGTACCAGAACCTTCGTCATTCTCTTCGTTTCCTTTGCTGGAACTGTTTCCGGCGTACCGGCGACAAGCTTCTTTAAAAACTCGATGATCATCGGCGTTGACCTGTAAAAAGCGTATGACAAAAAGGTAGCGGACGGATCGGCCCCCCGCCAGCCAGGGATTGGCATACGCACTGTTCACGATGAGTGAACGCTCGGGGCCATCGTCAACCAATCCCCCTTTTGCGTTTCTTTAAAACCGCTTTGCATTCGCACTGGCGCGGCGTTAACGTCTGACAAAACAGATGACGAGTGCAACCATGTCCAATCCCTCCTCCGCCCAGTCCGTCGTGACCGCCGCCATGCTCGCCATTGGCGACGAACTGCTTTCGGGCCGCACCAAGGACAAGAATATCGGCCACCTCGCGGATGTGCTCACCATGTCCGGCATTGACCTCAAGGAAGTGCGCATTGTCGCCGACGAGGAGGAATCGATCGTCGAGGCGCTGAATGCGCTGCGAAGCCGCTATGATTATGTCTTCACCTCGGGCGGCATCGGCCCGACCCATGACGATATTACAGCGGATGCGGTATCGGCGGCGTTCGGCCTGCCCTGCGAACACGATTCCGAGGCGCTGCGCCTGCTTGGCGACATGTACCGTGTCCGGGAGATGGAATTCACCGAGGCGCGCAAGCGCATGGCGCGCATGCCGAGAGGTGCGGCGCATATCGCCAACCCCGTTTCCGTTGCCCCCGGCTTCGTCATCGGCAATGTCCATGTCATGGCCGGCGTGCCGCAGGTGTTTCAGGCCATGCTCGACAATGTCATGCCGACGCTGCGCACCGGCGCGAAGGTCATGTCGCAGGCGGTGCGCTCGCCCTATGGTGAGGGCGATATCGGCACGCCGCTGACGGCCATCCAGAAAGCCCATCCCGAAACCAGCATCGGCTCCTATCCGAAATATGACGGGCAGCGTTTTTCGACGGAGATCGTGGTGCGCGCCCGCGATGCCGGCGTGCTGAAGGCGGCAACCGACGCGGTTGCGGCCATGATCGAAACCATCGGCCATGAAAAAAGACTGGCAGCCAGCAGCGGCGATGCAACCGCATGAGACAGAAAAGGCTTGAGACCGGCAAGCTTTGACCAAAATCAAGGTGGCGGCCCGCAAAGGCGGCCACTCTCCCCCTGAGCATTTCCGGGAAAAACGGAACAGCTTTTCCGTCCGGACAATGCGTAAAACAGAGACTTGGATCATTCTGGCGATTCGAAGAAAAGCCGGAACGATCTGAAAACGAGATGTCACCGAGGAGAGAGAAATGGGTTACAAGACGATATTGGCAGTGGTCGACAATGTTTCGAACACGCAGAAGCTCGGCGAATTCGTGGTGAGCCTTGCCGACCAGTTTTCCTCGCATGTGATCGGCCTGCATATGGAAACGCTGGCCGCCGTTCCCCTCGTCGCGCCGATGGAAATTCCCGACCCTGCCACCGTGCAGGCGCTGCAGGACGTGGCGCACAAGGAAACCACCGATGTCGGCACGCTTTTCGAGCGCACGCTGTCTGCCAACGGCGTCTCGCATGAGTGGCGCAGCTTCGTCACATCGGTGGGCTACGCTTCCGCCTCGGCCATCGACAGCGCCCGCTGCGCCGATCTCATCGTCGCCCGCCAGAGCAGTTCTTCCGCACTGTCGGACAGCCGTTCGGATATTGACGGTTTCCTTTATGAAAGCGGCCGCCCCGTTCTCCTCGTGCCGCATGTGCTGACCGTTGCCAAACCGATCAAGCGCGTCCTGATCGCCTGGAACGGCTCGCGCGAGGCGACCCGCGCCACCTTCGACGCCCTGCCCTTCCTCAAGGCGGCCGACAGCGTCGAGATATTCTCCGTCGATCAGGCCGAGAGCGAAACGCAGTCTTCCGGTCTCGCCGGTGCGGAACTGGCGGCCACGCTTGCCCGCCACGGCGTCAATGTCACGGTCACCTCGCAGGAAAAGATCGCCGGCGTCTCGCCGCAGGCGGCCATCGAAAACCGCCTGTCCGATAACAGCATCGACCTTCTGGTCATGGGCGCTTATGGCCATTCCCGCTGGTGGGAACTGCTGTTCGGCGGTGTGACGCGCACCCTGCTCGATTCCATGACCGCGATGACGCTGCTGTCGCGTTAAAAATGGATGCGGCGTAAACAGCGCCGCAAGCCCCGCCATCTCGCTTGAAACGAGCGTCTGCCGCTTGTTTCTTCTCCCCGCCGGGGAGAAGTCCGCGGCAGCGGGATGAGGGGGCGACGGTTGAGATAAACCGAGAGGTTGCCCCCTCATCCGGCCCTTCGGGCCACCTTCTCCCCGGCGGGGAGAAGAAACAGGCGGCAATCTCTCGGCCCCTCCACAATAACAGTCCTGTGCGCAAAGCTTGCCTTTTTGCCGGTCTTGCGGCTATTAGCCAAAGCCATCGACAATTTTGACCAGATGGTAGACGACATGTCCCTTCCCGATAAAGCCTTTCCCGTCTCCTGGGACCAGTTCCACCGTGATGCCCGCGCGCTTGCCTGGCGCCTTGCCGGTCTCGACAAAGAGTTCCGGGCGATCGTCTGTATCACCCGCGGCGGCCTCGTTCCGGCGGCGATCATTTCCCGCGAGCTGAACATCCGCATGATCGACACGGTCTGCATCGCCACGCGTCATGACTATGTCAATCAGGGCGACACGGTTCTCCTGAAGGGCGTGGCCCCGGAACTGACGGCTGATGCCGGCGAAGGCGTGCTTGTCGTCGACGATCTCACCGATACCGGCAAGACGGCGCTGGAAGTGCGCGAAATGTTGCCGAAGGCGCATTTCGCCTGCGTTTACGCCAAACCGAAGGGCGTGCCGACCATTGACACTTTTGTCACCGAAGTAAGCCAGGACACCTGGATCTATTTCCCCTGGGACATGGGTTTCACCTATCAGGAGCCGATCGCCAAGGGATCGCGCGGCTGACTGCCCACAGGGGAACCCATTTATCTTCCGTCATTCCGGCCTTGAGCCGGAATCCAGCCACGGCGCGTCTGCGCCGTGAGAAGAGTCTCTCGCGATCAAGGACTTGATCGCGCTGGACCCCGGATCTGGTCCGGGGTGACGGAGTGCGGATGCACCAACCGCGCAAACTTCGCCCCCAGCAATATCCACTCTTTCGCCGCCCCACCGAGGGCGGTTTTTTGTGGAGAAACGTCTTTTTTGACGGCTGCGAAAAATACGGAAATGCCGCAGTGTCGCCATTATGCCTCACCCCGGAAATGCGGGGTTTTGCCTTTCCGTTGCGGAAACCAGCCTCGCGCAAGCTTCAAATTTCCCCGCCAAGTCACTGATTTTTCTAATCGCTTTTCCTATCCCCGTTTTCCACAGGCACTCCACACAATATCTTGTGGTTAAAAATGGGTTTCAATCTATGGCTTGACGAATCTGTGCCGCGAGAGGAAAGTGACAATTATGTTGCGGCGGCAACGGACCGGAAAGTAACGAGGCCGGTTCCTCTCCATCTTCAGCGCGCATGTTCAAAGCGGCGTCCCGGCCATGAGGGGGCGGTTCGCCGCGGGCTTTTGCGCGCCTTTGGGAAACCGCCAAAAACATGATGCGGGGACTGGCGGCAGGAAGCTGTTGATACTATATTTAGTATTCCAAACTATGCTTGCAGCCGAATAAGCCACGAGATACAGGGATGACATCCAAGGATGAACATCCCTTACAGATCGGCAACACCCGGCTGCGCGAAGGCATCGCACGGCTGGACCGGATTTTTGCGCCCTTCATCGGGCGCCCAATGGACGAGGACAGGAAACCATGCGCATTGAACGCCGCTTCACGAAGCCCGGCCAATCGCCTTACGCGGAAATCGATTTCCGCAAGGCCGTCAGTGAAATCAAGAACCCGGATGGATCGATCGTGTTCCGTCTGGCGGATATCGACGTTCCCGCGCAGTTCAGCCAGGTTGCCACCGACGTTCTGGCGCAGAAATATTTCCGCAAGGCCGGCGTACCGAAGTTCCTGAAAAAGGTTGAGGAAAACGACGTTCCATCCTTCCTGTGGCGCTCCGTTCCCGATGACAAGGCGCTGAAGGACGTGCCGGAAGCCGAGCGTTTCGGCTCCGAGACCGATGCGCGCCAGGTTTTCGACCGTCTGGCCGGCACCTGGGCCTATTGGGGCTGGAAGGGCAAATATTTCTCGTCCGAAGAAGATGCGCTCGCCTTCCGTGACGAGCTTGCCTACATGCTCGCCACCCAGCGCGTTGCGCCGAACAGCCCGCAATGGTTCAACACCGGCCTGCACTGGGCCTATGGCATCGATGGCCCCGGCCAGGGCCACTTCTATGTCGACCCCTTCACGGGCAAGCTGACCAAGTCCAAATCCGCTTACGAACATCCGCAGCCGCATGCCTGCTTCATCCAGTCCGTCGAAGACGATCTGGTCAATGAAGGCGGCATCATGGATCTGTGGGTGCGTGAAGCGCGCCTGTTCAAATACGGCTCCGGCACCGGTTCCAACTTCTCCTATCTGCGTGGTGAAGGCGAAAAGCTTTCCGGCGGCGGCAAATCTTCCGGCCTGATGAGCTTCCTCAAGATCGGTGACCGCGCAGCAGGCGCCATCAAGTCCGGCGGCACGACCCGTCGCGCAGCGAAGATGGTCGTCGTCGATGCCGACCACCCCGATATCGAAGCCTATATCGACTGGAAGGTGAACGAGGAGCAGAAGGTTGCCGCGCTCGTCACCGGCTCCAAGATCGTCGCCAAGCACCTGAAGGCGATCATGAAGGCCTGCGTCAATTGCGAAGCAGATAACGGCGATTGCTTCGACCCGGCCAGGAACCCTGCCCTGAAGCGCGAAATCCGCGCCGCCAAGAAGGACATGGTGCCGGAAAACTACGTCAAGCGCGTCATCCAGTTCGCCGAACAGGGTTACAAGGACATCCAGTTCAAGACCTACGACACGGACTGGGATTCGGAAGCCTATCTCACGGTATCCGGCCAGAACTCCAACAACTCCGTTTCGCTGAAGGATGACTTCCTGCGTGCTGTCGAAAATGACGGCGACTGGAACCTCACCGCCCGCAAGGACGGCAAGGTCATGAAGACGCTCAAGGCCCGCGACCTCTGGGAAAAGATTTCCCACGCCGCCTGGGCATCGGCCGATCCGGGCCTGCACTTCAACACCACCATGAACGACTGGCACACCTCGCCGGCCGAAGGCCCGATCCGCGCTTCCAACCCGTGCTCGGAATATATGTTCCTTGACGACACGGCCTGCAACCTTGCCTCGCTGAACCTGCTGCAGTTCAAGGATGCCAAGACGAAGCGCATCGATATCGCCGATTACGAACATGCCGTTCGCCTGTGGACCGTCGTGCTCGAAGTCTCGGTCATGATGGCGCAGTTCCCGTCGCGCCAGATCGCCGAGCGCTCCTATGAATACCGCACGCTCGGCCTCGGTTACGCCAATATCGGCGGCTTGCTGATGTCTTCGGGCATTCCTTATGACAGCGATGAAGGCCGCGCCATTGCAGGTGCGCTCACCGCCATCATGACCGGCGTTTCCTACGCAACCTCGGCTGAAATGGCCGGCGAGCTTGGCCCGTTCCCGAGCTTTGCGCCGAACCGCGACAATATGCTGCGCGTCATCCGCAACCACCGCCGCGCCGCCCATGGCCTTTCGGATGGTTATGAGGGCCTGTCGGTCAACCCGGTCGCGCTCATCCATGCCGATTGCACCGATCAGGACCTCATCGCCCACGCGACAGCCGCCTGGGACAAGGCGCTGGAACTTGGCGAAAAGCACGGCTACCGCAACGCCCAGACGACGGTTATCGCGCCCACCGGCACGATCGGCCTCGTGATGGATTGCGACACGACCGGTATCGAACCCGATTTCGCGCTGGTGAAGTTCAAGAAGCTCGCCGGCGGCGGTTATTTCAAGATCATCAACCGCGCCGTTCCGGATGCGCTGCGTTCGCTTAGGTATTCGGAAAGCCAGATCGCCGAGATCGAGGCCTATGCCGTCGGCCATGGCAATCTCAACCAGGCGCCGGCCATCAATCCCTCGACGCTGAAGGCCAAGGGCTTCACCGATGAGAAGATCGAAGCCGTCAACGGCGCGCTGAAAAGCGCCTTCGACATCAAGTTCGTCTTCAATCAGTGGACGCTCGGCGCCGACTTCCTGAAGGGCACGCTCAAGGTTTCCGACGAGCAGCTCTCCGACATGAGCTTCAACCTGCTTGAGCATCTCGGCTTCGGCAAGAAGGACATCGAAGCGGCAAACGTGCACGTCTGCGGCGCGATGACGCTGGAAGGCGCACCGTTCCTCAAGGCAGAGCACCTGGCGGTCTTCGATTGCGCCAACCCCTGCGGCAAGATCGGCAAGCGTTATCTCTCGGTCGAATCGCATATCCGCATGATGGCGGCGGCACAGCCCTTCATTTCGGGTGCGATCTCCAAGACGATCAACATGCCGAATGATGCGACGGTGGAAGATTGCGGCGCAGCCTACATGCTCTCCTGGAAGCTGGCGCTGAAGGCAAACGCCCTTTACCGCGATGGTTCCAAGCTTTCCCAGCCGCTCAACGCCTCGCTGGTGGAAGATGACGACGAAGAAGATTTCGTCGAAGAACTGATCCAGCAGCCGCTCGCCCAGCAGGCCGTGACGATCACCGAAAAGATCGTCGAACGCGTCATCGAGCGTGTCTCGCGCGAGCGTGAGAAGCTGCCGAACCGCCGTCAGGGTTACACCCAGAAGGCAACCGTTGGCGGTCACAAGGTCTATCTGCGCACCGGCGAATTCGGTGACGGCCGCATCGGCGAAATCTTCATCGACATGCACAAGGAAGGTGCGGCCTTCCGTGCGATGATGAACAACTTCGCCATCGCCATTTCGCTCGGCCTGCAATATGGCGTGCCGCTGGAAGAATATGTGGAGGCCTTCACCTTCACCAAGTTCGAACCGGCCGGCATGGTGCAGGGCAACGACGCGATCAAGAACGCGACCTCGATCCTCGACTACGTGTTCCGCGAACTCGCCGTCTCCTATCTCGGCCGCCACGATCTGGCCCATGTCGATACGTCGGATTTCTCCAACACCGCACTCGGCAAGGGTATCCAGGAAGGCAAGACCAACCTCGTTTCCACCGGCTGGACCCGCGGTTACAAGCCGACGCTGGTGTCCAGCAATGGCGGCGAACGGTCGTCTTCCGAGCCGAAAGGTGCGGCAACGGCAGCCCCTGCCCGCGCCTCGGCCAACGTGACCTCCTTCGCCGGCTCCGCCGCCCGCAAGCTGGAACCGACGGTCTCCATAGCAACCTCCGAAATCGTCTCCTTCAAGCGGGACTATGAAGAGCGCGCCAAGGAACTGGCCGAAGAAATCGCCGAGGAAGTGATCGACGAGGTCGCCCAGGAAGCCCAGCAGACGGCAACCGCCCTCTTCTCCGACAAGGCCGCCGCAGACGCTGCATCGGCCAAGACGGAAGCCAAGAAGGTGGAAAACGAACGCCGCATGCGCTCGATCGCTCAAGGCTATACGGGCAATATGTGCTCGGAATGCCAGAACTTCACGATGGTGCGGAATGGCACTTGTGAGAAGTGCGATACTTGTGGTGCGACGAGCGGTTGCAGCTGAGCAAGGGCAACAGGGTTCCTCAGAACCTGAAATTGGCCAATCACGCATTTGATGGAATCCGGGCACTGAAAAGTGCCCGGAAATTTTCTTTTTGAATGACCGTGAAACAAGTACCGGGATCGCAAATGCAGGCATCACCATGGCACCGATGACCATGACCTTTCATCTTCAACCCACCAATTAGTCTGTTGGTGTTCCGGATGCCTTCGCATAAGCCGCCACTGCGATAAATGCGGCGATACTGACTAGCCCGAGACAAGCGTTGAGCGCCAGCGCGAAGCTCAAGCCAATATTCTCCATAAGCGCCGCAAAGACGAACGGCGCGCCAGCACTCACCGCAAGCCGAGAGGCTGCCATCTTTCCCGTGATTGCCCCATAGCCTTCCGATCCGAATAGGTAGAGCGGCAGGCTTCCCTGTACGATGCTGTTGATACCTGAGCCCAGACCGAGACAAATGGCAAAGGCAACCGCTCCCGGCAACCAGTGGCCTGTCATCAGCAGGATCAACACGCCCAGCGCGATTAAGACGGCAGAAAGAACGGCAAGTGCGGGCTGCGGCAGGCTCTTCCCGAAGATCATGTTGATCAAGCGACTGAGAACCTGGGCAGGGCCAAAAAGCGAACCGATCACGACAGCCGCCGCTCCCAGACCGAGGTTTCCAAGCATCGGCACCATGTGGGCGAGGATAGTGGAGAGAGTAAAACCGAGGATCGCAAAAGCGAAGGAGACGAGGATCATCACGCGGCGTCTCCTATGCGAAGCGATAGCCCCCACGACGGTCTCTCGTGCGCGGATCGTCGGGTCGGCGCTCGATCCTGCCTTTCCGACGCGCAGAATCCAGAAGTGAAGCGGCATACAAAGAAACAGATTCAGTCCCGCAAAGACGAGATAGATATCCCGCCAATTAAGATGGACAGCTAAGGCAGCCGAGATCGGCCAGAAAATGGTCGATGCGAAGCCACCGATGAGAGTGAGATAGGTGATGTTTCGGGACGCAGAACGAGGATTGTTTTCCACCAGAGTTGCGAACGCTGCCTGATATTGCACCATACCGGCGGATACTTCGAGCAGGATGATCGCAGCGGCAAAGACAGTAACCGAGGGCGACAAAGCGCAGATTGCCAGTGTAAATGCCGCAAGAGGCGAACCGATCGTCATCATGGTTGCGGCGCCAATCCGGTCCATCTGCCGACCGATATAGGTCGCCGACAGACCGCCGATAAAAAGAGATACCGAGAAGACGCCAAATACCTGAGAAAGCGTCAGGCCCAAATCCTGCGCCATTCCGGGCGCAAGGATGCTGAAGCTATAATACAGGGTGCCATAACCCACTATCTGTGTAAGGCCGAGCGCAGAGACGATGGCCGCAGATGCCTTGGAATTACCCAAAGATGTTGCCCTCGTCAGTCCGGCCATCGGCAGGGCGGCAGGTGCCGCCACGTTCGATATCCTCCCGGATGGCGGGATGCCCGGCACAGCAGTCTTCCATCAGGAATTTCACAAGAGCCGCCAAAGTATCGTAGCTGGCGCTATAGAGGATCGATCGCGACAGGCGCCGCTGCGAGATCAAACCAGACCGTTCCAGCTCTTTGAGATGGAACGACACATTCGTCGCCGAGACGCCCATGCGCTCGGCGATCACGCCAGCGGCCAATCCTTCAGGTCCGGCGACAACAAGTGCTCGAACAATAGAGAGGCGGGTCTCCTGAGAGAGAGCCGAGAGTGACAAGAGGGCCTGACGCTGGTCCATATTTCAATAATCCTTGAATTATTGCATAATTGGATAGCGCAGATTATGGAGGCCGACAAGACGATTATTTAGACGTGGTTTTGAGGTATCTTCAATATGCCCGCCTCGCACCGGATGACGTGGCGGCCGCGCCGCAAAAAGGCGCGGCCCAACCCACCCTCACCCCATAAAATCCACCAGCAACTTCACATTCAGCGCCGCAATCACCACCGCGATCAGCCACGCAAAGGCCGATAGCCAGAGCGGCGAGCGCAACTCGCCCATCTTGGCCTTGTCGGCGGTGAACATCACCAGCGGGAAGACGGCGAAGGAGAGTTGCAGGCTCAGCACCACCTGCGTCAGGATCAGCAGTTCCGCCGTGCCGCTGTCACCGTAGAAGATGGTCACGCCGGCGGCGGGAACGATGGCGATGGCGCGGGTGATGAGGCGGCGCAGCCAGGGGGCGAGCCGCATCTTGAGGAAACCCTCCATCACGATCTGGCCGGCAAGCGTTGCCGTGACGGTGGAATTGATGCCGCAGCACAAAAGCGCCACACCGAACAGCGTCGGCGCAATGGCAAGGCCGAGCAGCGGCGCAAGCAGATTATGCGCTTCGCCGAGTTCGGCGACATTCGTCTGCCCCGCCTTGTTGAAGGTCGCCGCCGCCAGAATGAGGATCGAGGCGTTGATGGTGAGCGCGAACATCAGCGCGATGGTGGAATCGAGCGTGGCGAATTTCAGCGCCTCGCGTTTTTCGGCAATGGTGGGGCCGATTTCGCGGGTCTGAACGATGCCCGAATGCAGATAGAGATTATGCGGCATGACAGTCGCACCCAGAATGCCGAGCGCCAGATAGAGCATGTCCGGATTGGTGACGATCTCGGTCGTCGGCGCAAAACCGAGGATCACCTGCCCCCAATCAGGGTCGGCCAGCGCCACCTGAATGGCGAAACACACGGCGATGACGCCAAGCAGCGTGATGACCAGCGCCTCCACCCAGCGGAAACCGAGCTTCTGCAGATAAAGGATCAGGAACACATCGAGCGCGGTGATGAGAACGCCGAGTTCGAGCGGAATGCCGAAGATCAGGTTGAGGCCGATGGCCGTGCCGATCACCTCGGCAATATCGGTGGCGATGATGGCGATTTCCGCGAGCAGCCACAGCACCATGGCAACGGGTTTCGGGTAGGCGTCACGACAGGCCTGGGCGAGATCTCGGCCGGAAGCAATGGCAAGACGGGCGCAGAGCGACTGCAGCACAATCGCCATGATGTTCGAGACCAGCGCGACGGTGAGCAGCGTGTAGCCGAATTTGGAGCCGCCGGCGAGCGACGTCGCCCAGTTGCCGGGATCCATGTAACCGACCGCGACGAGATAGCCGGGGCCGAAAAACGCCATGGCCCGGCGAAACGTGCTGGCATCCGGTTTGATACGGATCGAACTGTGAACGTCGGACAGCGAGAGATCATCGCCGTTCCGCCGCCATCCAAAGACTGGCTTGTCCATCTTCTGTGCTTTCAAATGGGAGAATGATTTAATGCAATTGCAAATCATTCGCATAAACGCAACAGGCTGGCAAGCGGGCTTTTCGGCCACGCGCCATCGCGGCGATTGCCGCGCATCTTGCAAGCAGGCATCGCGGCAGAGGATACCCTTCCCGGACCAGATAAGAGAGCCGTGCCGAAAGCAGCCTGGCCCAAACGCATTCAGGATGGCCAGAGTTTGCGCCGCCCCGCGACAGGCATCCCTCCGGCCATTCCGCTGACCCATTGACAGCCGCGATGTAGTGCCGTGTACACAGAGCTTCGATAGGTTTCAGACATATTTACAGAAGGAGCAGGCGCGTGAACCTGATTGCCCATGTCGAAATTCCCGTAGTTGATATTGAAAGGGCGATGCGTTTCTACAGCATCGTTTTCGATGTGAGCTTTGCGGAAATCGTCACGATCCACGACAATAAAATGGCCTATTTTCCCTTCGAGGAAGGCAAGGATGGGGCAAGCGGCGCGCTTGCCGAGGGTGAGGCCTATGTTCCCACGAAAGATGGGGCGATCGTCTATTTTGGCGTGAAGGACATTGACGACGTCCTTGAGAGAGCCGTGCGGGAAGGCAGCGAAATCCTGTTTCCCAAAACGCCGGTCGATGACACGCTCTTCGTCGCCGAAATTTCCGACAGCGAGGGAAACCGCATCGCGATCCAGTCCGCCTGATCGGCCGGATATATCGCGGACCGGGGAATGGCAACAGGCTTGGCCGAACAGGTCGCAGTCCTCACGGCCTTGTCATCACCCCTGCCCCGCCGGTGCGGAACAGCCGCGCACCCGCCTGCGTTGATCTTTCAGCAAGCAATCTATTGCGGGGAAGTTCATGCGAGACGGCGATAAATTCAGCCTGGTGAACCATCCGAGCCGATGGCCGAAATATATCATGGCGCAACGAAGGCCACGCGACTGGCTGATGACGATCAGCGGCCTCGTCCTGCTGTTCGTGGTCGCCGCGGCGGTCGCCATGGGTTATCTCGTCACCAGCCATCCCGGCAAGCCGGAACCCAATCCCGGCATCGTGGAGGAACAGGCAGCGGAAAACGGTGGGTAAGCGGCGGCGCAACTCGCGCCGCGCATCAACTCAGGCCGGCAAGATGCCCGCTGAACTGCGCCTCGTGCAGGCGGCTGTAATGGCCCTTGGCGGCCAGAAGTTCGGCATGACCGCCGGTCTCGGCAATACCGGTCTGGTCCACCACCACGATGCGCGAGGCGTCACGGATGGTCGCCAGCCGGTGGGCGATGACGAGCGTGGTGCGGCCCTTGGCAAGCTCCGTCAGCGATTGCTGAATGGCCCGCTCGGTTTCCGTATCGAGCGCCGAGGTCGCCTCGTCGAGAATGAGGATCGGCGGGTTCTTGAGGAACATGCGCGCGATGGCGAGACGCTGTTTCTGACCACCGGACAATTTGACGCCGCGTTCGCCGATGACAGTATCGAGCCCGAGCGGCATCGCCTCGATGACGCTGTCGAGACGGGCGCGCCGCGCCGCATCCATGATTTCCCCGTCTGAAGCGCCAAGCCGGCCATATTCGATATTCTCGCGGATCGTGCCGCCGAACAGGAAGACATCCTGCTGCACGATGCCGATCTGGTTGCGCAGCGAGGCGAGCTTCATCCTGCGGATATCGATGCCGTCAATGGTAATCGCGCCGCTGGTGACATCGTAAAAGCGCGGCAGCAGCGAACAGAGCGTCGTCTTGCCCGCACCCGACGGGCCGACAAAGGCCACCGTCTCGCCGGCGCTGATCTTCAGATCGATATTGTCGAGAACCCGTTTGCCCTCGGCATAACCGAAACCGACATGGCGATATTCGATGGCGCCGGAAAGCGCCGGCGCTTCGATTGCGTCAGGCGCATCGACAATATCAGGCGCGGTATCCAGAAGCTCGGTGAAGCGGCGGAAACCGGCGATACCCTTCGGATAGGTCTCGATCACCGAATTGATCTTTTCCACCGGCCGGAAAAACACACCGACCAGCAGCAGGAAACCGACAAAGCCGCCTTCCGTGAGACTGCCCGTCAGCACGAACCAGGCGCCGCAGATCATCACGATCATCTGCGTCAGCCGCATGCTCATATAGCTGAGCGAGGTGCTGGCCGCCATGATCTTGTAGGCGTCGAGCTTGGTGCGGCGGTATTTCTGGTTGTCCTTCTCGAACAGCGCCCGTTCGTGATCCTCGTTGGCAAAGGCCTGCACCACCCGCATGCCGCCGACATTTTCCTCGATACGGGCGTTGAAATCCCCCACCCGGCCATAAAGCGCGCGGAAATTCTGCGTCATGCGGCCGCCGTAACGGCTGGTCACCCAGGCGGTGACCGGCACTACGGCGGCGGTGATGAGCGCCAGCGGCACATTGACCGACATCATCAACAGGAAGGCGCCGATGAAGGTCATGATGGCGATGAACAGATCCTCGGGGCCATGATGGGCCACCTCGCCGATCTCTTCCAGATCCTTGGTCAGCCGCCCGACCAGATGGCCGGTCTTCTGGTTGTCAAAATAACGGAAGGAAAGTTTTTGCAGATGATCGAAGGCCAGACGCCGCATGTCGGTCTCGATATTGATGCCGAGCATATGTCCCCAATAGGTGACGGTCGCCATCAACCCGGTATTCAGCACATAGATAAGCAGCAGCCCCACCGAGGCGGCAAGGATGATCGCCCATTCACCACCCGGCAGAAGCACATCCACAAAGGCCTTCACGGCCATGGGAAAACCCAGTTCGAGCACGCCCGACAAAACCGCGCAGGAAAAATCGAGAATGAACAGGCTGCGATAGGGACGATAATAGGCGAAGAAACGGCGGAGCATGGCATGACCTGGAGATCGGACGCGGCAACCTGACGCCGCAGAAAAACGGAGTTTAATTGTCATATTTCAAGGCGCGCGCCAAGGCTGATGTTCTATTTTTACCAAAATCGTTCAATAGCTTCAGCAATAAACACACAACGGTAATGTGATCCGATTATATTGCACTTATATGTGTCGGTGTGACAGAGTGAATGCACCCTTCGGGGAGAATGCGAGAAAGAGCCTGCCGTGAGTAACATTGACAGCCGTAAGCAGAATGGCGAACCGAGATGGCTTGGTCCCGCCAGCCCGACGCGGATCGCCCTGATCCCGCCCATCTCGGCTGCGCGCTGGCTGCTCGTTCTCGTCGCCCTTGCGGGTATTTATTTCTTCCACGGCTTTCTTGTTCCCGTTCTCGCCGCCCTCGTCATCGGTTTCGCCAGCTGGCCGGTCTATACGCGGCTCCTGCGGCAGGTGGGCGGCAACACCACGCTCGGCGCCACCATCGCCATCATCCTCATCCTCGCCTTCCTCGTGGTGCCGATCTTCATCGCCGCCTCCTATACGGCGAGCGAAATCCGCGAATGGTTCGGCTGGGCGGTGCATGTCAACAAGACCGGAGCACCCGTGCCGGACTGGATTGCGGCGCTGCCCGCCGTCGGCCCCTGGCTCGGCGAACAATGGGTGAAATATATCGGCACGCCGGGCGCCATCGGTGAGCTCATCCAGCTCGTCAGCGGCGCCAATATCGGCAATATCTATCGGGCGATCCTCGCCGCCGGCAACGGCGCCTTCCATCTGGTGCTGACGCTGCTGTTCATGCTGATCGCGCTGTTCTTCGTTTATCGCAACGGCGCGGGCTTCACCCGGCAGGTCGATCTGGTGGGTGAGCGCATCCTGCCGACGCGCTGGGAACGCATTTCCCGCGTCGTGCCCGCCACCATCAGCTCCACCGTGACCGGCATGACGCTGATCGCCATCGGCGAAGGCATCATCCTCGGCATCGCCTACTGGATCGCCGGCGTGCCCTCGCCCGTCACGCTTGGCGTGCTGACCGGCGTCATGGCGCTCATTCCGGGCGGCGCGCCGCTCTCCTTTACGCTGGTGTCGATCTATTTGGTCGCCAGCGGCTCCCCCGCCCACGGGCTGGCGCTGTTCGTCTGGGGCTCGGTCGAACTCTTCATCGTCGACAAGACCATCCGCCCGAAGCTGGTGGGCGGCCCGATCAAGCTGCCCTTCCTGCCCACCTTTTTCGGCCTCGTCGGCGGCGTCAAGACCATGGGTTTCCTCGGCCTCTTCATCGGCCCGGTGCTGATGGCGCTGCTGGTCGCGATCTGGCGTGAATGGGTGCGTGAAGTGGAAATCTCCGCTGCCGCCAGCGCCGAGGCGCCGCCTCCGCCGCCCACCCGCAACGATCCCACAGCGGAGGCTGTTTCGCGTGAGGACGATAGCGACGAAACCACGGCGTTTCGGAAAGCGGTGTTTTGATTGGTGAAGCCTGCGGCAGGTGCCGCGGCTCTGGTAACGATAGATAATCCTTGAACCTCGCATCCGTCATGCTCGGGCTTGTTCCTAGCATCTGCGATCTATCGGTTCTCCGGTACGGGATTTGATTCTCGGCACGTTGCCGTCACCCTCAATTTTAAGTTTTCATTGAGGTCTGAAGCCGGTTGGGAGCGGTGAATACACCATCGGCGTCATCCTCGGCCCTGTGCCGAGGATCTAATCACGTCGAATAAAATCAATCGGTTGCAGATAGCAGGGACAAGCCCGAGGATGACGTCGGAGTGTTTGACGCGATCTGTCGTCCATTGTCCACGCTACTTTTCATGTCGTGTCCATTCCTTCATTCCGGACATTGCAAGGTCGCGGCAAACCTGTGCCGTAGACTTATAGCGCCTTCTCCATGAACAGGCTGAGCGGATCAGGCTTATAGGGCGCAAAGGCCTCGATCTCGACAAATCCCGCCTTGCGGTAAAGACCGATCGCCTCCGGCTGGCTAATGCCGGTTTCAAGCCGGATGGCGGAAAGGCCAAGCTCCGTGCCGCGCGCAACAAGCGTATCCATGATCAGCTTGCCGATCCGCAACCCCCGCGCATCGGGATCGACGAACATGCGCTTGATTTCCGCCGTCCCGTCACCCGCTTCCACCAGCGCCCCGCAGCCGACGACGCGGCCCTCGTGCCGCACCACGAAAAACGAGACATTGTCCTTCTCGAGCGCGCCGATATCGACCAGGTGATTGCTTTCGGCGGGATAAAGCGAGGCCATATAGGCGTTGGAAAGATCGATGAGGCGCAGAACCGCGTCCTGCCGCGGTGTTTCAAGCTTGATTTCGGTGGCCAATGCGATGCCTGCTTTCTCTCAAAAAATGCGTATTTCGTCGTAATGTCACTGCAATCGGGATAGATGAGTTTCTAGAGCATTATTCCCGACAGAGGCAACACACCCCATGAAAACAGCCCTCGTTCTCATGACCTTCCTTGGCTGCGACGACAGCGCCACCGATTGCCATTACCTCGCCACCTCGCAGCAGCGCTGGACGAGCATCGAACTGTGCGACGCCGTGTCGGAAAAGGAGCTGGAACGCTTCGCCAACGCGTCCTATCCGGTTGTGGTGGCCGTGTGCCAGACCCCGGGCGAGCAGACCCCGCAGACGGCCGGCACGCAGCCCCCTGCTGCGGCACCCGCCGATGCACAGCCGGCAACGGCGGCGGTTACGCCGAAGGAAGAGGAAAGCCTCACCAAACAGGCGATCAGCCGCGTCAGCCGCATCCTTCCTTCCACCGAAGGCATAAAGCACCTGCTGGGGACGCCGGTCAGGATGGTTGAAAACAGCTATTCGTGGATTGCCAAGCGGTTCGACAAGTGATTGCGGGGAGCCGATGTTCCCTCATCAAGTCAGTCGTATTTGCTCATTTTGATATTCTTTCAATCTTGCGTTTGCGATGACGATGATGTGGCGCATGATTGCACCAAGAGCTG